>DATGXQ010000402.1:0-11557 GCA_035298905.1 Nostocaceae cyanobacterium
GGATAAATCATCTAGCCACATTATCAACAGGAGAAATATTTGAGGGGGCAAAAAGTTATAAAAAATCTGAGAAAAAGTTAGCAAGAATGCAGTATTTGAATCGGCATAAAAAAGTGGGTTCAAATAATTATAAAAAAGCCCAAATCAACATAGCGAGATTACACCAAAAAATAGCCAACATCAGGAAAGATACATTACATAAAATCACCACCTATATTAGCAAAAACCACGCAGTAATAGGCATAGAAGATTTAAATGTATCGGGAATGTTAGCTAATGAGAAATTATCAAAAGCTATATCAGATATGGGCTTTTATGAATTTAGGAGGCAGTTAGAATATAAAACACAACTTTATGGCAGTAAGTTAGTAATTGTGGATAGATTTTATCCCAGTAGTAAGACCTGCTCAAGTTGTGGTGAGAAGAAAACATCTCTGTCATTGTCTCAAAGAGTGTTTAAGTGTGAACACTGCGGTTTTGAGTGTGACAGAGACGTAAACGCTGCGATTAACCTAAAACAAGAAGCGGTTAGATTGACCGTGTTAGCCTGTGGACTAGATCGTGCCGACACTTCTAGGGAGAAGCAGGAAGAAAAAGCTGGCTCTTGTTAGCATTAGTTAGCTTTTTTGTATCGGATTTAATCTTCTTCTTCTTCTAAAATTTCTTCTTCCTCTTCGTCCTCTTCACTAAC
This sequence comes from Nostocaceae cyanobacterium, assembly GCA_035298905.1. Classification (GTDB taxonomy): domain Bacteria; phylum Cyanobacteriota; class Cyanobacteriia; order Cyanobacteriales; family Nostocaceae; genus DATGXB01. The sequence goes on from DATGXQ010000402.1 coordinate 692, forward strand.
TTTGCTGACTGAGTTAGCAGAGACTACCGCTCCCTTATCTAGCTTTTCACGCACTAGCTGTTTAATTTTCTCAGCAAACTCCGCCTTTTCTTCTAGATATTTGATGGCGTTGTCTCTACCTTGGGAAATGTTTTCACCATTGAAGCTATACCAAGCACCTTTACGAATCAGGACACCGGTTTCTTCGGCTAAATCAACCAAACAACCTAAAGTGGAAACGCCTTTACCAAAGATAATGTCAAATTCTGCAACTCTAAAGGGAGGCGCGACCTTATTTTTGGCCACTTTTACTTTAACGCGGTTGCCAAATTCATCTGTACCTTTTTTCAAAGTTTGAATTCGGCGAATATCTAAACGCACTGAAGCATAAAACTTCAAGGCATTACCACCAGTTGTAGTTTCTGGACTACCATAGGTTACGCCAATTTTTTGTCGCAATTGGTTAATAAAAACTACTGTACAGCCAGATTTACCGATATTCCCGGTAATCTTCCGTAAGGCTTGGCTCATCAGCCTAGCTTGTAAGCCGACGTGAGCATCACCCATATCGCCTTCAATTTCGGCGCGGGGTACAAGTGCGGCTACTGAGTCAATGACTACAATATCAACTGCGGCAGAGCGTACTAATTGATCTACAATTTCTAAAGCTGCTTCACCGGTGTCTGGTTGGGAGACGAGTAAATTTTCAATATCTACCCCTAAAGCTCCGGCATAGGTGGGATCTAGAGCGTGTTCAGCATCCACAAAGGCAGCGATACCGCCGTTTCTTTGGACTTCAGCGATCGCATGTAAAGCTACTGTGGTTTTACCAGAACTCTCCGGGCCATAAATCTCTATTACCCGCCCCTTGGGTAAACCGCCACCCAAAGCCAAATCCAGGGTTAGCGCCCCAGTGGAAATTGTTTCCACGCGCATCCGGGTGGCATCTCCCAGGCGCATAATCGCCCCTTTCCCAAAGCTACGCTCAATTTGGTTCAATACCATATTCAGCGCTTTTTGCTTGCCAGCATTATCTGTGTTGGTTGCCATTAGAGCCTCTAACTATATAGATTTCAGGATGTTGGTTTTGGTGTCTTGGTAGAACAGATATACTATTTTAGCCAGAAAATTGTGCAAATAGTACTTTTATAAAAAAAGTTTGACAAGATCCTAACGCGATCGCCACCCAATTTTGGCAGTGATGCCCCAGTTAGGCTGAGTTCTTTCACTGAGGATTGTTTTGGCGGTTGGCTATCTGTCCCAAAAAGTCTGCTGTTGTGAGTATAACCTTGATTTAATATGTGTCTTCTTACTCCTGCGTGTTTGGCGAGCTGTAGACACTGGTTTTTGTGAATCTTGTGTTTTTTCTTCAACTCTAGTAGCATAAATGTATTGTACAAATTCCAGCCAGACGATGCAAGGCTGAAGTAAGCTAACAATCAGGATTCCAGATAAATAACTCCGGGTTTGAGAGGCTGAATGGGAACAAGAATCTAGAACCAGAACAGATGTCTTGGGCAAATTTGTTGGTGGTTTGTCAAATCAGGTGAACAAGTGTTGATTAACTCTGTGTTTTCAATCAAAGAAATTGAATTTTTGTAAAGACTTAGTTAAAAAAAGTTATATTACCTATAAATTACTGTACATTGTATATACTTTAAACTTACTTAAACAATTGAACACTTAAAAATTAACGAAAATGAGCGAAAATAACACAGAATATCAACTTAAAAACCAAGAATTTTACGCAGAGAGAAAGTTACTTACAGAAAAATATAAAACTTATGAGCCAGAAGATATTCCCGCCATTAAAGTCGGCTGGCAATCACGTAGTAATCAGTATCTAGGATTTGAAGTTGCTACAACATTTGATGGCATTGACTGGCAAGAGATTAATAGTGTATTAGATATTGGTTGTGGTTATGGAAACTTAGTTGAATATTTACGCCAAGAGAAAAACTTTCAAGGAGAATATACAGGAATCGAGTTATTACCAGAGTTTTGGGAAGAAGCAAAAAGATTATATGGTAATGATTCCAGAAATAAGTTTATTTTAGGAGATTTTATCACCCACGAATGGAATCAGCAGAAATTTGATATTGTGATTTCGCTGGGGACAATTTCTATTAACTTAGACTACCCCAATGAGTATGGTGAAAAATCTACCTCCTACGCTAATGAATCAATATCTTTGATGATTAAGTTAACTAAAATAGCCATGAGCTTGTATTTTGTGAACTCTGCCCATGTACCTATTTTAGAAAGATATATTAACTTAAACTTGGCTTGTTATAGTCCTGAAGAAATTCAGGAAATGATCGAAAAAAACTCTGGAAAAGAATATAAATCCTTAAATATAGTATCTTATCCAGAGGAAAATAATGTGAAAACAATAGCTAAATTACGTCTTGTTTAGTTTAGCTATAGTTGGTCAGGATGGGTTGAGTACAATGTGATGTTGCAAGTTACAGCAGAATTCAGGAGTCAGGAGTCAGGAGTCAGGAGTGAAAGCCGCTTGCTGTTTGAGTTTTGACTTTCAGTTTGTACCTCATTTACTTGCAACTTGCTGTAAATTAACACATTCTATCCCCTGTGGCGGACGGTTCCCGAAGAGAAGGTAGGTGTAGCGTCTCGCCATCGCTCAACTGCATCATCTACAATTAAAATTGTTGTGACGTTCTTGAATAGCTACAGTGTCAGACTCACCACCTTTACGCCATCGCTATCTTGCATTAATTGATGAAATCGTCGAAGCTACCCTGAAGGGGAAAATCAGTTCTACAGAAATGGTGTATCAAATGTTGCTTAAAGGCATCACTTCTGGAACGGGGGAAGTGTTCGAGTTAGTTTTGAGCGATCGCCTCCAGACTCTCCAAGCACAAGTCGATCAAGAAAGTGACGAATTCAAAAAGGCTAAAGCTACTCGCAGTTTACGCGCTATTAAAACAATACAATCTCAATGGCAACGTTGGCAAGAACAAAATAAGGCCACTGAGGTGATTTCTCAAGCTGTCAAAGAAGTTACCACAGCTAACAGTGAGGAACGGTTAGCGATTCTCTTACGAGTAATTGACCCTAATCAAAAATATCCGCTCAATTTAGCCCAATTGCAACAAATCGCCAAATCTTTACAACAATTTGCTCAGTCTAACTCAGATTTACAGCAAATTTCGGAAGGAATTACTCGCGGTTTAGCTAGTTGGCAAAGATTGCAAGAAAACTTAATGAGTTGGATTTATGAACAGAAACAAAGTTTAGGTTTTGGTGGTGTTCCCGGTGAGAGTGGCCCTTGGGGAAGTTGGGCGAAACTGTTGTCAAATCCACTACCAAAGGCATTTTTTCACAATTTGGCATTGGAGCGATCACCTATTGAATTTGTCCAACAAAACCCAGCTATTAGCCTTAGTGATTGGATAGAATTAACCATAATTTTACAGTTCTTACAAAGAGGTTTAGTTAGCTGGTTTGATCAACAAGCCTATGATGTCAAAGCCGGGCCAAAATTATCAATTTCTACTTTTTTGACTTTTGCAGTGATTTGGAGTCAATTAGCTAATGGCTTTCATAATCAAGTGCAAATATATAGTAATGCAGCCTCACAAATTATGCTGCAAATTCTTCGCACCTTTGCCCAACGTCATTATTTTCCCTTATATGGGGGGATTTTCGCTTCTTTTTCGGGTAGTTATTTAAAGGATGCGTTAGATTATTTGGATGAACCATTACGTTCTGTTGAAGGAACTCAAGAAAAGGCACGGATTCTCACACTTTTGGGATATTCTCAACGCGCTTTAGGCAAATATTCACGTGCAATCAAATTCCATAATCAAGCTTTAGAAATTGCCAGAAAATCAGGCGATAAAACCTGTGAAATTGCTAACTTAAATCATCTCAGCCGTACCTATGTACAAGAAAAAAATTACGCTGAAGCTATTAATCATAGTCAACGAGCATTAATTTTTAGTAGACAAGTAGGTGATGCAACTGGCGAAGCTAACGCCTTAGTGAATTTGGGTTATAGTGAAGTAATGCAAGCACAGCAGTTAGAAAATATTGAACCAGAAGTTTATGAATCAGCCATTAATTATCTAGAGCAAGGATTAAAACTAGCTGAAAAATTAAACGATGTGCAAAGTAAAGCCTTATGTTTAAGTAGTTTAGGAATTGCTTATTTAGTCATTGGACAATATCAAACAACAATTAAATATTTAGAAGAAGGTTTTAAAACCGCTCAAATCTCCGGTGATTTATATTTACAAGGGCGGAATTTAGCCTATCTAGCCGAAGCTTATTACCATCTCCAAAATCATGAAAAGGCAATTTACACAGGTAATTTAGGAATGTATTTGTTAGAACAAATTGCCTCACGGGAATGGAGACAAGCCGCAGGTTTACTCATAATTTTAAAAGGGCAAATTGGCACAGAACAATATCAGGCACTATTACAGCAAAATCGCCCCAAAATTATGGCAATCATTGGTGTTGATGGTTATGATTATCTACCCAAGTTGCTAGAAAAATATCAGGAAGATTAATTTAAGCAGTCAGGATACAAAATTCAGAATTTAGGAATCAGAATTGTAAAATCAATAATTTAAACAGTCAGCTAGGCTGAGAATTTCGCTATAGCTATTTTGTGAAAATCATCACCCTAATAGCTATAAGCTTTATTTATTTTGGAATCTGGTTCCTGAATTCTGTTTTAATCAACCTTGCTTTCTATGTTCGGCTCTACCGTTCCTTTTATGCAAAATGGCATTTAGTAGGTTGGGCTGAACGTTCGCTTCCGCGTCCCGTAGGGAAGTTAAACCCAACAAATGCCCGAAAATGTTGGGTTTTGTTCCTCAACCCAACCTACAAAAATTAAATTGATGTTGTTTACCATCAGGGGAGTGGTAGAACCCTATGTTCTTTTCCTGCAAATATTCTTTCTTTAGATATATTTATCAATTTTTGCATTCTTATACAATTCTTAATGTTTCTCAAAAAAAATTGTATCCTGGTGCAGCCACTCTTGAAAAATTATGTAAAACTAGATACAAATTTGAGGTAATAGAAAGTATAATACAGCAAATTTTAGGTAAATGAGGTACAAATTTTTGGAACAAAGCTTTATGCTAAAAGACTTTCACCCCTGTTCCCTGTTAAGAGTTCCCTGCTGTATAATCAATAAAAATTATTTGTTTAGCGATTTAAAAATAAGCGTAAAAACAGTTTAGGTCAGACAAATGAAAGCTAAAATTACTGCTGCTTTAACAATTCTGGCTACCTTTGCAAGTTTAGAAAGTTATGCGTATGCACAATTACCAGCACAGGCGCGGCCAGGCAACTTTACATTAAAAGGCGATTCTCTAGTAAATATTAATCAAAGAAACGCCCAAAATGACTTTAAAGGTTTTTTTCTGCAACAAAGCGACGATAATAACTCTAACAATTCAGAATCAGCAAACAGCAATTTAAACCCAGAAGCATTAAATCAAACCCTTTCCAGTCCTGATATCCCGCTCATAGTTCAACCAGCCACGCAAACAGTAGATGGGAATGAGGGTTTGCAAGTGCAATTAGATTTAAGTAACCCTCCAAAGTAAATTTCATCTAGTGATGAGTTTACCTTGACTTCTTGCAGAAGTTAGTGCTTCTGGATTTGCAGTAAAAACTTGAATCCCTGGTACTGTCACATAGTCACCATCATCGGTGATTATTTTAGTTATAGATTCTTGCTGCATAGATTCCAGAATAAACAAATCATAGCCATCTAAACATTGATTACTAAACCGAGTCAAAGCAGCATCTACAGTAGTTTGATCTAAGTTTAAGTTAATCAAATGTGCATAAATATTTTGTACCTGATCCCAAGCATTTTGTACCTGATCCCAAGCATTTTGTACTTCAGAAACAACTTTAGCTCTTTCTGATGGGTAATTATGGCGGTATTCTTTACTATTTATATAGCTATAAGTTGACAGTCTTTTTTCGTCTTTTTCTATCAAATGTGCTAATTCTGCTAGAGATAAACCAGAACAACAAAGGGTTGCACCTACCTTGTTTACATCGTCTATTACATCGATTATATAGTTGGAATAGCTACCCTGATGTGATGCTGAAAAAGTTGCTGAAGGGTACGTTAGCTAGTACCAGACATTTGTATCTACTAAAAAAATATCCCCTTTTTGTGGGGTATCAGATGTAATATCAATTACATTTGCTTGTACGATGTAGTTCTTCGGCATTAAGACAGAGAGTATTCTAAATTGATTTCATCTACAGCTTGACGATATTGCTCATCTGAGTAGTAGCGTTTGGCAGATTCAATTACATGATAATATGCTTGCTCACCAAGAGGGGAAAGATTAGATACTACTAGCAGCTTGTCAAAATCCTCTACTGAAATATCACGCAATAACTGACCAATGGCAAAATTGAAAAAAATAGACAAAAACCTTCTTACATCAGTAAAATCTAGCTCAACTGTCTTACCTGCTTTGAGTTGAGGATAAATTAAATCATATAACTTCTGTCCACTGCGCTGACTCATGCAGTTTTCGCCAATCAACTCATAGATTTTGTATTTCATAATTTTCACCTCTGAGCTTACACTAGAAACTTAATCATTGACAAAATTACAGAGAAGTTTTAGTTTAGTATACAGTGTACAAAAAATGTACGAACTACAGACTTTGGGACTGCTCCTGCGCTGCAATTCCGCGACATGGTTGGAGGTGCGACTTTTATTATTAGTTTAGTATATATCCTTCTACAATGAATGTTCAGCCAAAGAGGACAAGAAAAGGAGGTAGTCGCTATGCTGATGATAGAGACGATCAACCAAATTAAAACAATTGTTCCAATCGTTACTTTTACTGCATGGATTGGCTATATTGGTTTCGTTATCCAGTCATGGTTATTTACAGGAGGGGAACTGTCAATTCACAACTAAATAAGAGATACCAAGACATAACGCTACAAATACCACAGCAAAGCAAACCTATCTAAAAGTTATTCTGCCAGCATTTTGCAGTAGAATTAAACCTTTAGATAGAGGAGGGCAAAAAAGATGACCCGTGTGATCATTGTGCGTCATGGTCAAAGTACATACAACATCGAGAGACGGATTCAAGGGCGCACTGATGCGTCCACTCTCACAGAAAAAGGTAGTCAAGACGCGATTAAAGTAGGTCAAGCCCTCAGTAGTATTTCGTTTCAAGCTATTTACAGTAGTCCACTGCAACGGGCAAAAGGCACAGCAGAGATTATCCGTAATCAATTAACTGGTCAATCTTCTGTAGTTCAATCTACTGATAAATTGTTAGAGATTGACTTACCTGCTTGGGCGGGAATGTTAACTATTGATGTTAAAGAAAAGTTTCCAGAAGATTATCGCACTTGGAAACAGCACCCCCATGAACTGCGAATGTTAGTTAATGATGGTGAGGGGACTAAAGAATATTTTCCCGTTTTGGCTTTATACGAACAAGCAAAGCAGTTTTGGCAAGAAATTTTAACCCGTCATCAAGGAGAAACGATTTTAGTTGTCGGACATAACGGCATTAATCGAGCTTTGATTAGCACTGCTTTGGGTATATCACCAGAGCGCTATCATTGTCTACAACAATCTAATTGTGCAATCAGCGTTTTAAACTTTGCTGGTGGTTTGGGTGAATCAGTGCAATTAGAATCAATGAACCAAACCCAACATTTAGGGGACATTTTACCCTCCTTGCGTCCCGGTCATCGCGGTATCAGATTATTATTAGTACGTCACGGGGAAACAGAATGGAATCGTCAAACCAGATTTCAAGGACAAATTGACGTTCCTCTAAATGATAATGGAAGATCACAAGCACAAAAAGCAGGTGAATTTCTGCAAAAGGTAGCGATCGACTTTGCTGTTAGCAGCACTATGGCGCGTCCTAAAGAAACAGCAGAGATTATTCTTAAGTATCACCCCAGCATTAACTTAGAATTAGATGCTGGTTTAAGAGAGATTAGTCACGGACTCTGGGAAGGAAAGCTAGAATCAGAAATTGAACAAGAGTTTCCGGGTGAGTTGCATAATTGGCGGACAACACCAGCCCAAGTGCAAATGCCAGAAGGGGAGAATTTACAACAGGTGTGGGAACGCAGTGTGGCGGCTTGGCGGTCAATAGTGGAAACAGCATTAGCTAATCAAAAGCAAATCGGGTTAGTTGTCGCCCATGATGCCACTAATAAAACCCTACTTTGTCATCTGTTGGGTTTACCAGCCGAAAACTTTTGGAATTTCCGTCAAGGTAATGGGGCTGTGAGTGTAATTGATTATCCCATCGGACTAGAAGGTTTTCCTGTCCTGCAAGCGATGAACATAACTTCTCATTTGAGTGGTAGTGTACTCGATAAAACGGCTGCTGGGGCGCTGTAGAGATGGGGAGATGGGGAGATGGGGAGATGGGGAGAGGGGAGACACGGGGAGGGGAGACACGGGGAGGAGAGGACAGGTCGTTCGCGTAGCGTCTCCGCAAGGAGAGGGGAGAAATAAGAGTCTTTTTCTTTCCCCGCGTCACCGCGTCTTCTTTCTCCGCGTCAGAGCGTCTCCACGTCCCCACGTCCCCACGTCCCCCTACAATAGATTTGCTAATAGGTAGTAAGGGAAATGACGACTGAATTGTTGCAACAAGTAAGGGTAATTGATCCAGTTTCACAAACTGATCAAGTAGTTGATGTTTTAATCGCTGATAACTTAATTAAAGCAATAGACACAGAAATTAAGGATATTAGTTCTGATACTGGGATTCATGATTGTCGGGGCTTAATTCTGGGGACTGGGTTAGTTGATTTATATAGTCATTCTGGGGAACCGGGATTTGAGGAAAGAGAGACTTTAACATCTTTTTTACAAGCGGCGGCGGCGGGTGGTTTTACTAGGGTGAATATTTTACCTGATACATCTCCACCGATTGATAACCCGGCACTTGTGGCACAGTTACAGCAACAAAAACTCAAAGAGGGAGAGAAAACTTTCCCTCATCTTCATGTTTGGGGTGCAATTACTTTAGAATTGGCGGGAAAGCAATTAACAGAATTAGGAGATTTAGCGGCGGCGGGTGTAGTTGGATTTACCGATGGTTTACCTGGGGAAAATTTAGGTTTAGTGCGACGGGTGTTGGAATATTTGCAACCATTAGGTAAACCTGTGGCGTTTTGGCCATGCGATCGCCTCCTTACGGCTAATGGGATGATGCGGGAAGGTGCGGATGCTTTACGCTTTGGTTTACCCCCCATCCCTGCTAGTGCGGAAACTTCAGCTTTAGCGGCTTTATTAGAATTAGTGGCGGCTATTGGCACACCTGTACATATTATGCGCGTTTCTACTGCCCGTAGTGTGGAATTAATTGCTACAGCTAAAGCCCAAGGTGTCCCAGTTACAGCTAGTACAACTTGGATGCACCTGTTATTAGATACCAAAGCAATAAAAAGTTATCATACCGCTTTACATTTAGATCCACCTTTAGGAAATCCCAGTGATTTAGCGGCTTTGCGTGAGGGAGTCAGAACCGGAGTGATTGATGCGATCGCTATTGATCATGCACCCTATACTTATGAAGAGAAAGTCCAGGCTTTTGCTGAATCACCACCAGGCGCGATCGGTTTAGAATTAGCATTACCCCTACTGTGGCAAAATTTAGTAGAAACTGGCGAATTTACTGCTTTAGAATTATGGCGGGCTTTGAGTAGTCATCCGGCGACTTGTTTGCAAGGGGAAGTAAAAGCAATTTCTCCTGGTGCAAAAGCAGAATTAACTTTATTTGATCCCCAAAAAACTTGGACAGTTAATCGCCAAAATCTCTACACCCTTTCTCATAATACACCTTGGTTTGAACAAGAATTAACTGGTAAAGTTGTCAAAATTTGGTGTTAGAAGAAGGCAGGAGGCAGGAGGCAGGAGGCAGGAGGTAGAAAAATTGCTCAATTAGCTATTTGAATCTTTCAGTTTCTACAATGGTAATAGTAGAATTTTAATACAAATCAACAGTAATACTATGACTATTCTGAATACCCGGAGTTTATCTCTCCAAGAAGTTCAGCGTTTATTTGGTTATCAAAAACAGTATGCTGACTCTTTTACATCTTTACTATCACTAGAACCTCTGACCGAATTTGAACAGCAGGAACTTTTACAAATTCGCAATGATTATGATACATACCTCACAGCAGGTAAAGTTTCTGAAGGACAAGTAAAGTTTTTGGTACTTGCGCCTTTATTACGGTTAGCGGGATTTTATCGTTATCCGCTACAGATTAATTTAGAAGAAGATATCGAAGATATTGAAATTGCAGATGAAGATAAAATCATTAAAGGTAGATTAGATATTTTAGCAGTGAATAAAAGTAAATCTACTAAAGAAAATGCTTATTTTTGGATATTATTGATTGAATCAAAGAATAGTAGTTTTGCTCCCATAGTAGGTTTACCTCAATTACTGACCTATGCCTATAAAGGATTACAACATCAAAATTCTGTTTGGGGATTAGTCACCAACGGACAATATTATCAATTTGTATATATTCAAAAAAAAGATGTCTTAATTTATTACATGATGCCATTATTAAACTTGATGGAATCTCCCCGCGCTATTGAATTACTACAAGTTCTCAAAGCTATTTGTCAATTGTAAGGAGGTAGGGGGAAACGGAGACGCGGTGACGCTCTGACGCACAGAAAAGAGACACGGGGACGCGGTGACGCGGGGATGCGGGGATGCTCTGACGCTCTGACGCTCTGACGCGGAGACAGAAAAGATTTTAGATTTTGGATGGAACAATCTAAAATTCACAATCGCAAATCCAAAATTGAATATTCTCCCCTCCCCGTGTCTCCCCTCCCCGTGTCTCCCCTCCCCGTGTCTCCCC
>DATGXQ010000403.1:0-4578 GCA_035298905.1 Nostocaceae cyanobacterium
GAGGGGTGAGGGGTGAGGTTTTCCCCTCTCCTTGTAGAAAAGGGGTGAGGAGTGAGGTCTTATAATAAGCATTCTTTAACAATTCAATCCACAACCTTAACCAACATATTTTCACAGAATTGGGGTTAATATCCACCCCAAATAAACAATTCTCAATAATTGTCTGTTTTTCATGAAATAGAGTTTCTTGTACTCGTTGACTTTCCTGATTTTTTGGATTATACTCAAATAAACCATCTTCATAAGTGATAATCAATTCATCATTAACAACTTCAAAAGTATATTCTTTTAACCTTTTCCCTTGTCTATCAAGTAAAATCTTCAGTTCGCTTTTGATAGCGATAATTTCGTTCAGCGCAGAAACTAAAAAATGTCCTGAACCGACAGCAGGATCACAAATTTTTAAACTATTGATAATCTGATTTGCTTCTTGTTTATCTTCAATCTTGTCATATAAATCATCAAGATTTTCACAATTCCAGCCTTTAACATCATTAAATTTTTGTATAACTGCTCTTCTAATGGTTTCCCGACACATATACATAGTAATAAAACCGGGAGTAAAGAAAGAAGCATCTTTATAACCATTAATTTTCTCAAAAATTAATCCCAGTACAGAAGCATTAATTAACCTTTTATTTTCTTCTTGAATTTCTTCTCCGCTTTCACTACTAAAATTATAAGCATTGAGAAATTCAAATAAATATTCTAAAGCATTAATTTCACCAGTACGTTTTTTGCCGGTACTATCTTTTAAAATAGTTCCTGGGTAAATCTCCAGATTCTCATTTCGCAAATTACTAATAAAAATAGTTGCTTGTTCTCTTTCTGTCGGTTCAAATAGGGAACTGTTCAAATAAGGAACATGAGCAAATATCTGTTGTAAATTTTGATTTCTCTCTTGTGGTTTCCTTGCTAAGACGCTAAAGAATAGAGTATTTATATCATCGTAGTTTTGCACTTTGTGTAAATTCAAAAATCCCCAATTTTGAGGGTTATAATCAGATTTATGATATCTAATTAATTGTGCTTCTAATAACTTCAGAAACAATATTCTATTTATCCAAGTAATTGCTAATTCTAAACTAAGATTAAAAAGTTGTTCTTGATAAGTTTCTCCAAATTGTTCCGGTTTTTCTAAACAAGAAATTTTGTCCAAACTATCAAGCTGATTAATGGCATTTTCTATCAAAGAACCTAGATTTCTATCACTTTCTTTTTTGCGTTGAATTAGTTTTTTACCACCTTCTCTAATTTCAGCTAAACCAATAATATGTAATAATTCGCTGTAAAATCCTTTATCTAAATTATTACTATCATTAGTAAAAGGTAATTTTAACAAATGTTCTGGAGAAAGCAGCTTGAATAGCGGAATCAATTTATTATCATCTGCATTTTTTCCAAGTTTTAAATATTTCTGATATTGTCGAATATCAAAATGTGTGAACCTAATTCTATCTTCAACTTTTGCAATAGCAGGTTGAGCAATTTCTTGATAGAAAAAATCTGTCTTCTTGCTGGTTAATCTTCCTGCTTCAAAATCTGTAAATTGTTTAACTAGGGTTGTGTTTTCCTTAAATAAGCTATCAAAAAGTTGAGCATCAAAAATAAACCATTCATAAACATTAGTAGCGATTAAATATTTAATTTCTGTATTTTTTTCTATTAAACGTCCCCGTAAAAAATATAAAACTAATTCCTGCAAAGCTTTAGTATTCAAATTGTTAACTTTTAGCATTTCAGCTTTATTATTGGGATTTTTAAATTCTAAAATCACACCAACGCTGCTTTTAGCATTTTTACTATTATGAATAACTAAATCATTGCGTTTTTTAGTGTTAATAAAATAACTTTCTCCATACAATGTATTTTTGAGAAAATCAACAATTAGATTTTTATGAAATTCCTCCGATTCAGCTTCATTGATTTTATCTATTAAATCTGTGAGATTCTTTTTAAAATTCTCAATCTCATTTCTCAAAGGACTAACTTTCAGAAATGCTTTATTTAACGCTTCTCTAGGCTGGATTTTACGCTCATTCATTTCTAACACCTGATAATCATAGATTACCAGATCCCCGACTTCTCCGAGAAGTCGGGGATCTATAAATTATAAGCTGTCTGGATCAATATTTAATTCATGGAGTTTAGCGGCTAATTTTCGGGCTTTTTCTTCAGCTTCTTGTCTGGCTGTTTCCGCGACTTGTCTTGCTGCTACTTCTTCTTCATGGGTGAGCAGAAATTGATTGGTAACTGGGTTATAAAACCTTAATTTTCCTGCATCTAGTCGCAATTCTAAACCTAAGACCTCACTAAATAAAGAAATTGAACCATCATTTAAAGTTTGATGTGCAACAGGAAAATAATTTCCATCAATTAATTTTAAACCTTGAAGTTGAGGATTCAAATAATCACCTGTTGGATCATATTGGAAATATTCGCTGACACCTAAAAAAGCATAAATTCCTTTTTTTGCTCCTTGGTCTTTACTGCGGGTGGTTCTTGAGGTTATTTCTAAAACAAAATTAGGAGTTTTATTGTTTTCTTCCCAAATCTTATAAGTACCTCTATTATGTTTATCTACACCAAATACGACAAATACATCTGGTGCAACTGATAATTGTGGTTGACCTTCTTCGTAATATATTAATAAGTTGCCAGCTACATATACATCTTGACGATGTTGAAAATAGATATCTAGTACAGTGGTAGCGTATACTAAAGATTTACGTTGTAGATCACCTTCGGCCATTGGTAAACCGTCCTCTTCCGGGTATTCAATAGGAGTGATAGGGATATATTCTATGGATACTGTCATGGCTATTCCCTCTGAATATTTAGGGTGAATTAACAGTTAAATTTAATTCTATCTGATAGTTTTTGATGGGTGATGGCTGGCAATTGACAGATGAGAGTGAAGAGATTCACCCATCATGCCCTAAGATATAACATACAGCAGGTGAAGCATAGATTAACAGATAAAGTAATCATCAAAGGTGGAGTGAAACAGAGTTTTACCACTGCTCCCTGTTTCCTGTTGTCTGTTCCCTGATATACATTTACCCTCATATTCTCGGAGGCAATTTTGGTTAATACCACCATTAAAACTACAAAATCACAAGAAATCTTTGCAGCTGCTCAAAACTTGATGCCTGGGGGAGTTAGTTCTCCGGTTCGTGCTTTTAAATCTGTTGGTGGACAACCAATTGTATTCGATCGCGTCAACGGTGCTTATATTTGGGATGTAGATGGCAACAAATACATCGACTATGTTGGCTCTTGGGGCCCAGCTATTTGCGGTCATTCCCATCCAGAAGTCATTGCTGCACTGCACTCAGCCTTGGAAAAAGGTACTAGCTTTGGCGCACCCTCCGCATTAGAAAACGTTTTAGCAGAAATGGTGATTGATGCTGTTCCTAGCATCGAAATGGTCAGATTTGTTAATTCTGGCACAGAAGCTTGTATGGCTGTATTACGCCTAATGCGGGCTTTTACCCAACGCGATAAAATCATCAAGTTTGAAGGCTGCTATCACGGACACGCTGATATGTTCCTGGTTAAAGCCGGTTCTGGTGTAGCTACTCTTGGCTTACCAGATTCCCCTGGTGTACCCAAATCAGCCACAAGTAGCACTCTGACAGCACCTTTTAATGATCTAGAAGCTGTTAAAGCCCTATTTGATGCCAATAAAGATGAAATTGCTGGGGTAATTCTTGAACCTGTAGTTGGTAACGCTGGGTTTATTCCTCCCGATGCTGGTTTCTTAGAAGGATTACGTGAACTTACCCAGGAGCATGGTGCATTACTGGTATTCGATGAAGTGATGACAGGCTTCAGAATTGCTTACGGTGGCGCACAGGAGAAATTTGGTATTACTCCCGATTTAACCACTATGGGTAAAGTGATCGGTGGTGGTTTACCAGTGGGTGCTTATGGTGGTCGTCGTGATATCATGTCAATGATTGCTCCTGCTGGCCCCGTATATCAGGCTGGTACTCTGTCTGGTAATCCTTTGGCTATGACTGCGGGAATTAAAACACTAGAATTGCTACAAAAGCCTGGTAGTTACGAGTACCTAGAGCGAATTACTAAGAAGCTGACTGATGGCTTGCTGCAAGTTGCTCAAGAAACTGGTCATGCAGCTTGTGGTGGCTCAATTAGTGCTATGTTTGGTTTATTCTTTACTTCTGGCCCTGTGCATAATTACGAAGATGCGAAGAAATCGGACACTGCCAAATTTGGTCGCTTCCATCGCGGTATGTTAGAACGCGGTATTTACTTAGCACCATCTCAATTTGAAGCCGGCTTTACTTCTTTAGCACACACTGAAGAAGATATCGACCAGACCTTAGCCGCAGCAAGAGAAGTATTGTCTAGTCTGTAGTTTGTCAGGGAACAGGGGATTGGGAAAAAAGAGACACGGTGTAAAGCCTCCGGCATAGCTGAGTCGCTTTTGCGACACGCTACGCGAACGCTTACCGCGTAGCGTCTGTGCAAGGAGAGGGGAGAGGGGAGAAATAAGAGTCTTTTTCTGTCCCCGCGTCCCCGCGTCCCCGTGTCTCTTCTGCCCCCGTCCCC
>DATGXQ010000404.1:0-8697 GCA_035298905.1 Nostocaceae cyanobacterium
TATTAACCGTTGATTGCAGGAGCGGTTAAAGCAACAGGAGCAACTTCACCAGCAGCTAAGTCTAAGGGGAAGTTGTGAGCGTTACGCTCGTGCATTACTTCCATACCTAAGTTAGCGCGGTTGATTACATCTGCCCAAGTACCGATAACGCGACCTTGAGAGTCAATTACAGACTGGTTGAAGTTGAAACCGTTCAGGTTGAACGCCATGGTGCTGATACCTAAAGCGGTGAACCAGATGCCTACTACTGGCCATGCAGCCAAGAAGAAGTGCAAGGAACGGCTGTTGTTGAAGGAAGCGTATTGGAAGATTAAGCGGCCGAAGTAACCGTGTGCAGCTACGATGTTATAGGTTTCTTCTTCTTGACCAAACTTATAACCGTAGTTTTGAGATTCGTCTTCGGTTGTTTCACGAACCAAAGAAGAGGTTACTAAGGAACCATGCATTGCGGAGAACAAGCTACCACCGAATACACCAGCTACACCCAACATGTGGAAGGGGTGCATCAAGATGTTGTGTTCTGCTTGGAACACAATCATGAAGTTGAATGTACCGGAGATACCCAAGGGCATACCATCAGAGAAGGAACCTTGACCGATGGGGTAGATCAAGAATACTGCGGTAGCAGATGCCAAAGGTGCAGAGTAAGCTACGCAGATCCAAGGACGCATACCCAAGCGGTAAGATAATTCCCACTGACGACCTAAGTAGCAAGCGCAACCTAGCAAGAAGTGGAAAATTACCAATTGGTATGGACCACCGTTATACAACCACTCATCTAAGGAAGCAGCTTCCCAAATGGGGTAGAAGTGTAAACCAATGGCGTTGGAGGAAGGAACAACTGCACCAGAGATGATGTTGTTTCCGTAGATTAAAGAACCAGCAACAGGCTCGCGGATACCATCGATGTCTACAGGAGGAGCAGCGATGAAAGCGATGATGAAGCAGGTGGTGGCAGCTAAGAGAGTGGGGATCATCAATACGCCGAACCAGCCAATGTACAGGCGGTTGTCGGTGCTGGTGATGAACTCGCAGAAGCGATCCCACAAGCTGGCGTTAGAACGCTGTTGAATTGTGGTAGTCATGTTCTTATGAGTGCAATTTTTTCTCTTTTTTAATTGGGCTAATTTCTTAACCCTTACTAATAAACTTTACATGACTTTACGTTTTTGTTCATATTCATTTTCTTATACTTTTTATACAGAGTAATAAATTAAACTTATATCTAGTTGGTGAAACCCACACTAAAAATCAAAGTAGATGTAGGGTAAACCGCCTTCAGGAGCTAGTAACCAGACTGCATAGAAGCACAAGGGGACAAAAACCAGTTTGATAGACCAGCTAAAATCTAACTTCAGACCTCGGTTAAAGGTATAAGTGAGACTCATCAGGACTGCTATGGCGGCTAGTAGCCAAATAAGCTGGTATGGGGTGAGATTCGTTAACGCTTCTACATAAACTTTTTGGGCAAACTGAGGATCTGCTGTATGCCCCCAAAGGTGTTGAAAGACAAGAGAAGATTCTTGGAGGTTGGGAAGACGGAACCAGATCCAAGAGGTAAAGACAGTTAGTTGAGTTAGTAACCAAGCGAAAATTACACCAAAGGGATTTTGCCAGAATTTTTTCAGAGTGGGAGTGCGATCGCTCATTGCATCTGTGAGACGATGAACAGCCAGAGCTAAACCATGAAATGCTCCCCAAACTACAAAACCCCAAGCCGAACCATGCCACATACCCGCAATTACCATGACAATCACCAGGTTGAAGCAGGTACGCAGTAACCCGCGACGAGAACCACCCAAGGGAAAGTAGAGATAATTTCGCAACCAATCACCTAAAGTTATATGCCAGCGTCGCCAAAAATCGGCAATACTCGTACTGAAGTAGGGAAAATCGAAATTTTCTGGTAAAACTAAACCGAAAAGTAAAGCACTGCCGCGAGCAATATCTACATAGCCGTTAAAATCTAGATATAATTGCAACCCGTAGGCAAAGGTAGCTAACCACAGATCAGCACTACCCGCTCTTGGCAAATTGCCGAAACATAAATCAACAAAAATTCCTAAATTATCTGCCAAAAGTCCCTTTTTAACAGCACCTCTGGCAATCAACCACAAGCCTTCTGCAATTCTATGAATATTGGGAAATGTTAAACCATTGAACTGGGTGATTAAGTGATGGTAACGAGTGATTGGCCCAGAGATTAATTTAGCGAAAAATAACTTATATGTGGCAAATTCTAAAAATTGTTTAGCAGCTGGAGCGCCACGATAGACATCGATGAGATATGCAATACACTCAAATGTGAAAAAAGAAATTCCCAAGGGAGCTACTAATTTAATAAATGAGTTTTCTGGTGATGCTGATGATTGATTAAAAATCAATTGCATTGTTGGTGAGTAATATTTAAATAGGAGTAATAAGCCTATATTTAAAATTATGCCCAACCAGAGAATTTTTAAACGTCGTGAATCCCAGTCAGCTTGAGCAATCTGCCAATCTTCATTAGATATGCTCCAATTTTGAGCATGTTTTCCTGGTGAGGTGTTTTTTCCTATTTCTAAACCTAGATAAAAGTTAATAAAGGTTAGGACTAATAGTAGAGGTATGTACTGTTTAGATTGTCCAGGTAAATAAACATAAAATACTAGACTGGCAATCAAAAGTGTCCATAAACGTAATTCTTTTGCGGGGACTGTCCAATAAATTCCTAGTACACCCATCAAAAAAGTAGCATAATAAATCGATATAAAGTTCATATAGTAATCCGGTTTGATTTCTGAATTTATTTGTGTGGGTAGGGAACAGGGAACAGGGAACAGGAAATAAGGGTTTCAGTATGTGCTGAGTCTTGTTCAATAATCAAATAGGAGTCCTATATTTTAGTTATTGAGTATTGAGTATGGAAGGTAAGCTTTTAGACTAATAAGAGGGGCAGAGGGCAGAGGGGAGAATCTTTTTGTCTTTCTTTCCCCGCGTCCCCGCGTCCCCGTGTCTCCGCGTCCCCGCGTCTCCGTGTCACCGTGTCTCCCCTTTTCTTTACTTACTTGACCAAGGAATCATCGGGTCAGTGGCAAGTTTTTTGGAAACTTCATAAGCACCATAGCGATTTAGATGACTAGGATCGGAGAAATAATCATTAGCTGTTAACCAAATTTGACTTATATCTCGATAAACAAAGTTAGGATTATTAGTGACATTTTGCATATATTCTTGAAATTCTTGTTCATATTTTCGCCTGACTGGATCTAGATAGTCACCGGTGAGAGGCATATTAACGAAGACTACAGGAATGTTCTTTGTATTAGCAAATTCTAAGACTGAGCGAAAGGCTACTTCTTGTTTTCCTCCTACTTGGAAATTTTTATAGTCATTGTCATAAGTTCCCGATACTTTAGGATGTTTTTGATAGTAGCGAACGGGATTGAATTTGATAGATAGTGGCAAGAAACCATCAAAATCAACTGCTTGCATTAAAGTATCGATTTCTAAATCACTTGTTATTTTTGGATTAGCTGTAATTTGTTGATAGCGATCGCTAAATGGTAAATGTTTTAATTGTTTTTGCAATAAGCTTTTAATCTCATTACGCTGTTTGTAGCTGGCGGAAAAATGAGCTACAGCCTGATTCAATAACTTATCAGCATCTTCATAGCTACTTGTTTCTGATTGTTCCTGTTTGGTGGGAAGATTTGAGTTGTCACTTGCTAATTTGGCTAATTTATCACTTTTCCCACTGGCTTTAGCTTTCTGTAATGCTTGCTGGTAGCCGACAGAAGCAGCAATGCTGTTAAAAGTAATATCTTCTCTACCACTGTTAAAAGCCCTAGAACCATCTGCCCAAATAATCATTTTTGGCAATTCTACGGGTTCTAATAATTGACATAAGATAAATTCCACTACCTGGGCTGTAGCCCCGTTTACCCCAAAGTTAAATACATCTAAATCAGGATAACCTTGACTAGCCAAGGCTTTGGATAAAGCGACTGGATCAATACCTCTTAAGGCACGGGAGGAGCCGATAATTAAGATATCTGGTGGTTTTCCCTTACTAGCTAAACGCTGTTTATATAAAGCTAGTTGCTCATCTAATTGCCGAGCATTAAAACTGGGCATCTGCGATCGCGCTGCCAATAAAATAGCAGTAGCTGTGGCCTTTTCTTTGAGTGGTGGGGCTGGTAAGTTACTGGCTTGGGCTTGATCACCTTGAATAAAACCAGATGCATTAAAAGCTGAGTCGCTATTGCTATTAACAGCCTGATGAATGGGCGTTGCTTGATTATTTTTTTCTGTATTTGGTAAATCTGAGGTTTTTGATGATGCTACTGCTGCTAGTTGGGAAGAATTAGCTGTAGTTTGGCTGACAACATAAGCCAGCATCCAATCACTTTGAAGAGTAAGAATTAATCCCAAGGCTAACCAGATCAGACCGCTCGAAATCCCCTGTTCATCAGGGTTTTGCTCGCTAGATAGGTTAGGTTCAGTAAATAATTGACTACCTAAAAGCAGTTTTCTAACTTTGTGGCGAGTAGTTGTTAACCAGTCTTGGGCTACTTCTGTGACGAAATTTTGTACTTCCTGAGAAGTTAAATCAGGGCGTAAAATTGGTTCGTTAGTGTCTTGAGGAATTAAATCACTGACATAATCAGATGTAGCGGCAAATTCTGGTGCGGCTTCTGGGACTAGGCGTGGACGTTGCCCAAAGTCTACACCATGATGCCATACAGGTTCTTTAT
This sequence comes from Nostocaceae cyanobacterium, assembly GCA_035298905.1. Lineage (GTDB taxonomy): Bacteria > Cyanobacteriota > Cyanobacteriia > Cyanobacteriales > Nostocaceae > DATGXB01. The sequence continues at coordinate 4,737 of DATGXQ010000404.1, forward strand.
CTCCAGCCCTTCGTCCATAGACACGTACTCCCACAGTTGCGGGGATCTGCAACTGGCGGACAAATTGAGTAATTTTATTGGCGATTTGATGCCGTGCTGGACAAACAGGGGCATCACACATGATGTGCAGTAATTCACCTTTGCGGACTAACAAGACACGGATACCACCTGTTTTTAAGCGCCAATCTAAATCAGGGTTAATTAAACGTTCTAACAGAAAAATAATTGCTGGCTCATCACCAGCAGTAGCTAATTCTAAGGCAGGAGTAGCTAAAGCGGGATGTTCTGTCGCGGGTAAAGATAACCAATCTACCCAAGCGGGTTGTTGATCTCCGGTTTTTTGTCCGTAAATGGTAGCAGCGAGGATGCCTTGAGGGGCGATCGCCTCCAATTGCGGTACAATCTTCTTCAGACACAGTTCCTTATCTGGAGCGGGGGCTGTTTGTAAAGGGTCTAAAGCTGGGGTGCAAAAAATATGTAAGGTAGATTCTTTGAGGGCAGCTTGGACTGTGACCTTGAGTGCTGAAAGTACCTCATTAAGTAATCGGGCGATCGCTTGGATATCTCCCCACCTAGCCCACTCTTTTAGCATTGATTCTGGTGGTGTTAAATCCACCCTCAGCAACCAGTCAGGCGCACTTTCCCCCCCTACTTGCGAGACAATTACCGCATCTTTGTAACCAGTCAGCTTTAAGTCTCGTAGTCTTTGGGCTACTGGTTCCGCTAACAAAGAGGCATCAGGGCTGTAACCAGATTGGCACAAAATCCATAGCCGATTACCTGAAGGTTGAGCATCTGTTTTGACGGGGTGGGGTTTAGTTTGGACTCGGACAGAAACTCCCAAAATACTGAGATTTTCACTCAAATAACGGGCGATCGCATCAGGATTACCTTGACGGGCTAAACTCTCATTGGAGAGGATAAGCGCCCCACCAGGTTGTCGAGACTCCGAATCAGCCAGCAGCGCCTGTTCTACCTGTTCTAAATGGCGGTCTAATTGATTCAAATGTACGCGATGACACCATTGGGGTCGATATTCCCCCTTTTTTCGGCCGTAGACGAATACTTGGTATATTGGGGGTTGCCCTTCAGTTAAACTATCTAAGTCGGTTTGCTGTAATGCTTGCAGTAAGTCGGATAAAGTGTGCCAACGTTTTGGACACTCTGTTCCCTCACAAAGAATGTGCAGATCGTTTCCTAGCAACCGGACTTTCACCCCGAAAGAGCTAATCCCTGTTGCTTGGCTTACCCACTGCACTAAGGACTTCTGGTGATCAAGTAATACTGTTTTCATGGGCAATTAACTGAAACAGGAAGGGAGTATTGGGGGATTGTGCCTGTACTTGTAAACTAGAACCATAGAATTATCACATTTTGCAGTTTTTTTTTAACAATTTTGTTACCTTTACCGCTTGCAAAATGGGACAAGATAGTGTTTTAAGGTTGCATATCCCCATCTAGCTGGAGTTTTGCGTCTATTCTACTCATCAGTCAATCACCAAGAATTAGCAATGCCACCTATATCTCAACAGCACTCACCCAACTCTGAACTAGATTTGATTTTATTTAGCATTCCCCAATTTGTCTTGTTACAAATCGGCACAGCTTCCATGTTAATGGCATTAGCAGCCCAAAAGGCAGCAGCAGAGATAATAACAAGTGTGGGAGAAGCTAGTGAAGAAATTTTTCTTGGCGATCGCTTACCTATATTAAACTTTCCAGAGGAAAGGGAGTAGGGAGGAGATGGGGAGAGGAGAGAATGAAGAAGGGAGACACGGTGTTCGCGTAGCGTCTCCGCCAGGAGAGGGGGGAGGGGAGATTTTCTCTGTATTTCTTTCTCCGTGTCCCCGCGTCCCCGTATCCCCGCGTCTCCTCTGCTCCTCTGCCTATCTCATTCCCGTCGCTAGTTATACGCAATATTTTATTTGTTCCCAGAAAATACGAGGTACTCTCCACAAAAAATGCTCAGTTGTAAACAGTAATTTGTATTATTAGAACCCCGCCTATGAGTTCCTTGCTATACTCTTTATCGCCAGCAGCAAATGTCTATCCCATGTCCTCAGAAATATTCTTACGTCATCGTCTACAAATAGTAGAAGAATTGTGGGAGTCAGTTCTGCGGCAAGAATGCGGTCAAAAAATGGTGGAACTGTTACAACAGCTGCGCGATTTGTGTTCGCCAGAAGGACAAACCACAAATGGCCAAGCTTCATCAGCCGTAGAATTGATTGAACAACTCAATATTAACGAGGCAATTCGCGCCGCTCGTGCTTTTGCGCTCTATTTCCAGCTAATTAACATTATAGAGCAGGAATATGAGCAGAAGCAGCAATTGACTCGCTATGCGGATACAAACTCCCAAACTGCCGATCAGGAAAGTTTGTCTAGTATTATCTACTCGACTAACCAAAGAGAGGATGATGTTCCCATCACTAGAGAGTTGGAAGGTGATGTACTCACTCACCAAGTTAAACAAAAGGGAACTTTTGCAGCTTTATTCCCCCTGTTATTTCAACTTAATGTCCCCCCGCAACAAATTCAACGGCTGATTTCTCAGCTAGATATCCGCCTAGTTTTTACTGCCCACCCGACAGAAATTGTCCGTCATACTATCCGGGATAAGCAGCGTAAGGTAGTACATTTATTACAGCAGCTTGATGTCGCAGAAAATCGTGGCGGCTCTGCTCTAGGTTATCCTTGGGAAGTGGAAGAGGTGAGGAGACAGTTATTAGAAGAAATTCGCCTCTGGTGGCGCACTGACGAACTCCATCAATTTAAACCTACAGTATTAGATGAAGTAGATTATGCCCTCCACTACTTCCAAGAAGTGTTATTTGATGGTATTCCTCAACTGTACAAACGCTTCCAATATTCTCTAAAACAAACATTCCCTTGGTTAGAACCACCAAGTAAAAACTTCTGTTCTTTTGGTTCTTGGGTAGGTTCAGACCGGGACGGAAACCCCTCTGTAACACCGGAAGTTACCTGGAAAACCGCTTGCTATCAGCGCAAGATGGTTTTAGAGCGATATATTTGGTCAGTGAAAAAGCTGATTGATCTCCTCAGTGTTTCCATGCACTGGAGTGATGTCTTACCAGATTTATTGGAATCTTTGGAGTTAGATCAGTCACAGCTAAGTGAAGTGTATGATTCTTTGGCTTTACGTTATCGCCAGGAACCTTATCGGCTGAAGCTTTCCTACATTCTCAAGCGGTTGGAAAATACCCGCGATCGCAATTTGGCTCTTTATAATCGAGAAACACCCCAAAATGAAGATGCGCCAATGTATCGGTCTGGGGCGGATTTCTTGGCAGAATTGCGATTAATTCAGCGAAATCTCACGGAAACTGGCTTAAGTTGTCAAGAATTAGAAAATCTCATCTCCCAAGTCGAAATTTTTGACTTTAACTTGACTCAACTCGATATTCGTCAAGAATCTTCTCGTCACTCCGATGCTTTAAATGAGATTCTGGAATATTTGCAAATTTTACCCCAGTCCTACGACGAACTCAGCGAAGAACAAAGAGTTGCTTGGTTAACCTCAGAACTAAAAACCCGTCGCCCCCTAATTCCCGCAGAATTACCATTTTCCGCCAAAACCAATGATATAATTGAGACATTTCGGATTGTGCGAACGCTCCAGCAGGAATTTGGTGTTAACATCTGCAAAACCTACATTATCAGTATGTGTAGGGAAGTTAGCGACGTATTAGAAGTTTTGCTATTAGCCAAGGAAGCACGGTTATTTGACCCAGGTTTAGCAGTAGGCACAATTCAAGTAGTACCCTTATTTGAAACCGTCGAAGACTTACAGCGTTCCAAAGCTGTGATGCGGCAGTTATTTGAATTACCCTTGTATCGTGCCTTACTCGCCGGTGGCTATGACCAGACGCGGGGACACAGAGACACGGAGAAGGGAGACAAAGTAAATTCACCCCTCACCCCTCACCCCTCACCCCTC
>DATGXQ010000405.1:0-7268 GCA_035298905.1 Nostocaceae cyanobacterium
ACTCCTGACTCCTGACTCCTGACTCCTGAATTCTGACTCCTGACTTCTGACTCCTGACTCCTGACTCCTGAATTCTGACTCCTGACTTCTGACTCCTGACTCCTGACTCCTGACTCCTGAATTCTGACTTCTGACTCCTAAATTCTTACAAATCATCTAAGCAGTAAATTAGGATTTGTACCTTGTCTTAGTAAACTGGCTGCTGTATTATGAATAGCAAACTCATCTCCCAAATGCGCCCCTAAAGTTCCGTGTAGATACAACAAACCAAAAAGAATTAAACCAACTACTAAATAACTCCATTGTACTTGTCTGGGGTGTTCTTTTCTCCACTTATAACGCTGAAAACCCCGCCAAACCGTCATTCCCACAATTGCCGTTAATAATAAAATTCCGCCTAAACCATGTAAAAGCATTGTTTGGCTGGCATTTAAACCCCATGTACTTTTAATATTTGTGGGTGGGTTGGCCATGAATAACTCAAAAAAACCCGCAGCAACAGTAAAAAATGTGACTATGGCCGCAGCAAGTAAATTGTACCAACCTACATCAAAAAAACCTGAACGAATAGCAGTAATTGCAAAAAACTTAAACAATGGCTGTTCAATAGGAAATAACATTCCCATCAAATCAAAAATAATCGCTATAATAAACAACCCCAAAGTAAAATGTACTAAATTGGGATGAATGGGTAACTCATAAGGTAAATTATTTGCCCCTAATTTCAAATCCAACTGCTGAATAATTTGTGAACTCATCGTAACAATCCCTTTTTGACCGCTTCAACAATTGGTTCTACATGTAACCCATACTCCCAAACTAAGCGCGTTCCCAAATAAGTTTGAAAAGATACTAAACAAATCAAAAACATCGCCACCCCTAAATAAGCAACCGGAATTTTTAAAGGGTTTTGGGTGCGGATCACTAACCGCCAAGTAGCAATTGCTGCAACTAAAACTGATAGTGACCAACCAGTGATAGTATGTAAATTTAATACTGGTTTAACGGCTGCATAAGGTAATGCCAAAGCTGCTTCAATTTGTCCAAAAATCACCGCTAAAAAAATAGCGATCGCTGCTACTAACATATTCCAAGCACTCACTTCAAACAAACTATGTTTGCCAGTGAGATAACCCACCACATCACAAAAGAAAGAAAAAAACACCATAGCAATCAAAAAATGCACAATAATCGGATGGATGGGGTCAGGATAAGGTAAATTGTGACTATTTAAAGACAAAGCTGGCATCACTTTCTCATGAGGGGAGAACGTGAAAATATTGTGATTAATTTTTCTCGAAAACTTCTCCCCCTCTAGATGGAAATTTCTCAAATCATCCTTTATTAATTAACCAAAATCATAACTTTCATCTGCGTCTATCTGCGTCTATCTGCGCCCATCTGCGTTTAATTCATTCATCCAACCTAAAAACAATCCAAATATATTTCTACCTCCAGATATAAAACCTAGTTATTCCATTAGCGAGACGTATTTTTGATACCAAAATTTTAAATTAAACCCAAACAAACTAAACTTACTAGCAACTTTATCTGGCAAATATAGGTAAATAAACAATATAATTATGACCACCCAAGCACAACTACACCAATGGCAAGAAATAGCCCAACAATTACGAGTTGATAGTATTCGTGCTACAACTGCGGCTGGTTCAGGTCATCCTACCTCCTCCATGTCACCTGCTGATTTAATGGCGGTATTACTGAGTAAATATCTGTGCTATGACTTTGATCAAAAAGAAAATCCCCATAGCGATCGCCTAATTTTCTCTAAAGGACATGCCGCCCCTCTGCTATACTCGATGTATAAAGCGGCTGGTGTAATTTCTGATCAAGAATTACTCTCTCTACGTAAACTAGGCAGTCGTTTAGAAGGTCATCCCACACCGATTTTACCTTGGGTAGACGTAGCTACAGGTTCTCTAGGTCAAGGTTTACCCATTGGTGTAGGTGTAGCTTTAGCAGGTAAATATTTAGACCAATTACCTTACAATGTCTGGGTATTATTAGGTGATAGTGAAACCGCAGAAGGTTCGATTTGGGAAGCTTTTGACCATGCAGCCCACTACACTTTAGATAATCTCATCGCCATCATTGATGTGAACCGCTTAGGACAAAGAGGACAAACAGAACTAGGCTGGAATACCCAAGCCTATGCTAACCGGGCTAGGGCTTTTGGTTGGCAAGCCATAGAAATCGATGGTCATAACTTCACAGAAATTGACCAAGCTTATAGCGCTGCTTTAGCTGTCAATGACCGCCCCACAGTGATTATTGCCCGCACCAAAAAAGGTAAAGGAGTCGCCGCTTTAGAAGATTTAGGCGGCTGGCATGGCAAAGCCTTACCACCAGACCAAGAACCAGAAGTTATTGCGGAGTTGGGTGGTGAACGTCACATTACTGTCACCGTAGAAAAACCAGACACCCAAACCCAAATCAATAGTTTTGGTCAACCCCAACCCCTGAAACTGCCTACCTATAACAAAGGTACAAAAGTGGCTACCCGTCGCGCCTATGGTGACGCTTTATTAGCTTTAGGAATAGCCCAACCGGATGTGATAGTTTTAGATGCTGAGGTTAGTAATTCCACTTATGCCGAGGATTTTGCCGAAGCTTTTCCAGAACGTTATTTTGAAATGTATATTGCTGAACAGCAAATGGTAGCGGCGGCAGTAGGTTTACAGATACGTCAATATAAACCCTTTGCTTCTACTTTTGCAGCTTTCTTAACTCGCGCTTACGATTTTATCAGGATGGCGGCGGTATCACGTGCCAATATTAAATTAGTTGGTTCTCATGCTGGGGTATCCATTGGTCAAGATGGTGCTTCCCAAATGGGACTAGAAGATTTAGCCGCTTTGCGGGCTGTATGGAGTAGTACTGTACTGTATCCCTGTGATGCCAATCAAACTGCTAAACTGGTAGGGCAGATGAGCGATCGCCACGGCATTGTCTATCTCCGCACCACCAGAGAAAGCACACCTGTAATTTACGGTCATAACGAAGAATTTGCGATCGGTGGTAGCAAAGTAATTTACAGTTCTGACCAAGACCAAGCCGCAGTTATAGCCGCCGGTATTACCCTACACGAAGCCCTCAAAGCTTACAACAGCCTCAAAAATGAAGGAATAACCATCCGGGTAATTGATGCCTATTCCGTTAAACCAATAGATACCAACACCTTACACCAAGCCGCCAGAGACACCAACGGTAACTTAGTAGTAGTCGAAGACCATTGGCCGGAAGGTGGTCTAGGTGCAGCAGTATTAGATGCTTTTACCTACCCCTATGAGGGCGCAAAATTGCGACTAATTAAACTCGCAGTTCGAGATATGCCTACCTCCGGTTCACCAGCCGAATTATTACACGCTGCCAAAATAGACGCTGATGCGATTATCGAAGCCGTAAAATCCCAAATTAGACAACCTGTAGGTGTGTAATAACAATTCAAAATTCAAAATTCAGCCTGAATTTGCTTGTAGACTTGAGATAAGCACGCCAAGGCACGCAAAAATAAAAGGAATCCCCCAAAATCATGGCGTGCATTACTCCACAGAACCCCAAAACCAGTTGCCTACAGCACCGGGTTCTTTTTCAGTTAGAAATTCTCTCTTAGCAGAAACAAACTCTTTTTTAGAGAGGATGCCGTCCTGATCAATATCAAGCTTGGAGAATACAAAAGCTGATTTTTCCGCATCTAGGCCAAACACACTGAAGAAGAGACGATGCTCTTGTTGTGATATATGACCATCACCGTCTAAATCAACAATGTCAAACACAGTCTCTATTAGAGGGTCGTTGTAACCTGGATTTGAAACCACTTTCTCTATGCCCTGACAAAATTCTTCGGGACTTACCTTACCATCTCCATCCGAATCCGCTTTAGACCAAAAATTCTCCCAAACATTAAGCCACTTAAACAACAAATCTTTGTGAATCTCTGAACCAAGCTCTGCACTACGAATTTTGGTGAATCTCTCAGCAAAAATCTCAGCATCTTCTTTCCCAATGAAGCCAGAATTGTCAGCATCCAGACAGTAAAAGTGATGCAGTAACTTTTTTCTATGGTATTCGCTTAACAATGTTTTTCCTTTTTGCTTACTAAATGTACCTACAATACCACATCAGTAGGCGTAAATATAGCATTCCTATTTGAGTTATAAACTGATAGGCACTTAGACCGTGAGGAGAATCAAGATTGAAAGTAGGGACACGGCATTAGAAACATTGTTGTCAAATAGAAATCTCAGCTATGCCGTGTCCCCAACCCTATCAGGCTAGGCTTGTGCCATTGGGTTTGTTCACGTTTCATTTAGGATTGCTATAGGAGGTTAGTGTCAGAGGTTGTTTGAAAAGTCTAATTTATTACTAGCCCTGGCGGCTTCTAGTCGCGGCAATTTCCACACAAACAGCCTTTTTAATTAGTCCACGGAGGCGGACTTAGCCTGTTTAGTAGCGAATTATATTCGCTTTTCTTCCCTTCTAGCCTGTGAGGATAATAAAGCGCAACTTCACATAAAATTGGTATCAGAATAGTGTTCAAACAAGAAATAGATAGTAGTGGAATTTTTTGACCATTATTCAGCTTGATTTTCAAAGCCTCTTTAGTTCTGGATTCTGAATACTTATGTTTTGATTGCTAATAAATTCATTTAAATTCATTGAATAGTAACTCTAAATATTCAAATTCTTTTTAGAATCTTTCAACCGCTTCCAAAGCAGTTTAATTTGATTGTAAGCATCTTCGGGAGAAATTTTCCCATTACTTTGTAAACTACAGATATAACTTACCCTTTGAGAAAATTCTTGTAGATTGGCATTAAAAACTAAATACTCAGGCTTAAACTGCCCATAATACTGATTATGAGGATACAGAAAGTCAGATAAATCAGCTAAGAAATCACTATCGTGTGCCATTGTTTTTACATCCATCATCTGTTTATCAAGATGAGTTATTAAACTCTAAAAATGCTTCTTACTTCACAAATTGACAGCACACAGTGTAGATAATATTGTCAAATTCCAGAATCTTCACCAAACTTAGCAGCCATAGTAATTTTTGCTGGTCAATTGAGTATTTAAGTAAAAAGCAAAATTTAATTGCCAATCTAGTTGGTAAAAATTATCTACCAACTTAATTGGTAGCATTGTAGCGTAAATTACTTTTTTTCCAAAATTTATGTGTAAAGATTTTTCAATCCATTAGAAACAGAGCATTATCGTGCAATGCCGATAAACAGTTTTTTGCTGTTAGTGTTGGTAATTTAATCAATAGTTATTGTTTTTTGTATTTTTTTGTCTATTTTTACCAACTTACATGGTAAAAACTTGGTGATATTGGTTGTAGAGACAAGACATGGCCCATTAGTGTCAACTTAACGGAAAATGGGCGGTTAGAAACCGTGTCTACACAAGCAAGACGCGTAGCGGCTTCCCGCAGGGAAGGCCACCTGCGTGGGTTAGAAAACTATTAGTCCGCGTAGGCGGACTTGGCCTGTGTAGCCACGAATTCTATTCGTTAGGGCTTAAGTTTACACTCATGGACATGGCCTTGTCTGCAAAAGACAGAAATTTTTCAGGGACGTTTACCAATGAACAGAAGACAAATCTTTAGCTTAATTGCTACAGCAATGACTAGCTTGCTATTAGCAATTGGCTTACCAAGCATAGCCCCATCACCAGTAGTAGCACAATCTAATACCAGCATCCTTGTATCTGCTGCTGCCAGTTTGAAAGATGTATTGGAAGAAATTAAACCTATTTATCAACAAGCCAAATCAAACGTTAGTATTAATTTTAACTTTGGTGCTTCTGGTGCTTTACAACAACAAATAGAAAACGGTGCGCCTGTTGATATCTTTATTTCTGCGGCTAAAAGACAGGTAGATGCTTTAGAACAAAAAGGACTTTTAGCTTCTGGTACTCGTACCGTTATCGCCAAAAATCGTTTAGTGCTAGTTGTTCCTAAAAATGTAGTTGGTATCACCAGTTTGTTTAATTTGAAAGATGGGAAAATCAAAAAAATTGCTATTGGTGAACCTAGAAGTGTACCAGCAGGACAATATGCAGAACAAGTTTTACAAAAATTAAAAATTTGGCAACAAGTAAAACCAAAATTAGTTTATGCCAATAATGTACGTCAAGTTTTAGCATCTGTAGAAAGTGGTAATGCTGATGCTGGTTTAGTTTATATTACTGATGCCAAAATTTCTAATAAGGTGAAAGTGGTAGTTGCGGCTGATGAAAAATACCACTCAGCAATTGTTTATCCTTTAGCAGTATTGAAACGGAGTAAAAATCTTGATGCTGCCAAGGACTTTGCTAGATTCCTATCTAGTGAACCAGCTAAAACTGTACTGAAAAAATATGGTTTCATTCTTCCTTAAATAGTAGGATTAAGAAACTTCTAGAGGCGTTGCTGAATTGGTGTATGATTTTGGAATGTAGAGACTTTCCTTGACGTTCATACAAGGTTTTTGAATGTATGCAAAATTATTTTCATCCTTAAAATCAGCAACGCCAAATCAACTGTTAGAAATGAAATTTTAAAATTACAGTTCTGGTTCTATAGTTTCTGCTTCAGGCGTTTTGGTATGTTCAAAAAAGCGTGACATTAAAGGTAAAGTGATGAGTATAGCTGCTAAAATGGTTAAAAATAAAGAAATAGCGAAGATTTGATCACGACTAATTTCTAATACACCTGATAAAATTACTTCTCGCAATGTGGAGACAATGGTAATTTCTACTGCTGCACCTACTGATATCCTTCTTTCTTGCAGATAATCAATTAATAGCCGAAATAATTCTACCAGGATCAAAATAAACAAAATTTCAGATGTAATCTGTCGCACATGTAACGGAGTCAAGAAAGAGAAAAACATATCTCTTAAGCGCAACAACATGACGATAAATAAGCCCATACAGAGAGAGATGACAATAATATCTTGAAATAGTTCTAAGTTACGAACAATTCTATCTCGTTTAAACCAACTATTTACTTCTGCAATCACTCGCTTGGGCATAATTTCTCCAAAAACCTGAGTTTATTTATTTTTATAGTATGCAATTCAATAATAAAAAGTTATAAAAATGCTAATTTTAGCATGAATAAAATCGGCGTTGCATAAATGCGGTATGAAAGATGCCCAAGCAACTAGTTAACACTCTGTTAAGCTGGTACTGGCACAGTACGATACTTAAGATAATATATGACTAAGCGAATAGACAATTTAAGCATCTCTTTGGATTTA
>DATGXQ010000406.1:0-3650 GCA_035298905.1 Nostocaceae cyanobacterium
GCGACAAATTCACCGCCCCAATCTGGTTTAAACTGATAAACAGCGACGCGATCGCATTTTAAAGCTTGGCGTACTTCTTGGGTAGTGGTTCTAAAGATTTCCTCTACATCTGAAGATTGGCGAATCCGGTTGATAATGCGATTAATGGCTTTTTCTTGTGCGACAATCTGCGCTAATTCCTCAGATTTTAGTTGCACTTGCTCTAGATAATCGATTTGGGATTTTGCTAGACTAAATTGTAAGGATACTTGAGATAAAAAGTTTACTTCCCAAGGTTGCCATTCTCTAATACTAGAGTTTTGATAAGCTACTAATAAACCCCATAATTTCTCGCTAAAAAATATGGGAACAATTACATAAGCTTTAATTTCATACTGCTCTAATATTTCCCGATAACATGGGGCATGATTCATTTGATAAATATCATTTACTGCCAAGGTTTCACCTTTAGCAAAACGTCCTCCTTGGGTTTCTTGGAAGTAAGTATCTTCCCAAAGGGTTTTAATTTCTGCACCGGCTAATTTTACCCAACCTGCTCCTACTGACTCGGCAATAAATACACCACTCCAATTAGGATTAAATTGATAAACAGCGACGCGATCGCACCTTAAAGCTTGGCGAACTTCTTGAGTAGTAGTTTTGAAAATATCTTCTACATCAAAAGATTGACGAATCCGGTTAACAATCTTAGTTAAAGCTTTTTCCTGTTGGGCAATTTGCGTTAATTGTTCAGATTGTTTCTTGGTTTGTTCTATATATTCTCCTTGAGAAATTGCTACCCCAAACTGCACCCCGATTTGAGTTAGAAAACTAGCTTCCCAAGGTTGCCAATTTCGTGTACCTGTATTTTGGTAAGCCCCTAATAAACCCCATAATTTCTCACCAGAAAAAATTGGTGCAATAATATAAGCTTTGACTTCAATTTGTTCTAAAATATCAATGTGGCATTGGGCATGACCAACTTTATAGATGTCGTTAACAACAAAAGTTTCCCCTTTGGCATAACGTCCCCCTTGGGTTTCTTGCAGGTGGGTATCTTCCCAAACCATCTTAAAGTCGGGTGTGACCATTTTCACCCAATTACTACCCACTGCCTCAGCTACAAATTGACCACTCCAGTCAGGATTAAACCGATACACCCCCACGCGATCGCATTTTAAAAATTGTCGCACTTCTTGGGTAACAGTTTGAAATATCTTATCTACATCTGGGAAGCGTAAAATTTTACTGACTACCTTAGCTACAGATTGTTTAGCTAGGGCTGCTTGTTGCAGTTCTTTTTGAAATTCAAAGCTTTGTAATCTATAGGTAATTTCTGTGGCTATTTGTGCTAAAAGTGTAATTTCTACTTCTTGCCATTGCCGGGATAAATTACAGCTATGTACTACTAATAAGCCCCAAACTTTACCCTCTACATAAATTGGTAAACTTAAGCTGGACTTAACTTGGAATTTATCAAATAATTGCTTTTGATAAGGAGTAACTTGGACTTGATTAATATCATCAATGGCTATGGGTTCTACATAATCACTGCTGGTATATAAACCAAATAAAATCCCTGGCAAATTCTCCCCTAAAGCAGGTGTCCAAGCAATAGCCCTCGATTCTGCTAAAACTGTCCCAGATTCTAAATTGGTAAATTGATAAATTAAGGCGCGATCGCAGGTAATTTTCTCCCTAATTTGTGCTACTGTAACTTTAAATAAGCTATCCACATTTTGGCTTTGGCGCATATGGATGGCTATATCTTGCAATCGCTGCCGCCACAGTTTAAACTCTTGAGCAATAGCATTCGCTAGAGGTTCATTACTATTTACCAAATTATTCAAGTTACCTTTATTAGTACCTAAACTCTCAATATCCGTACTATAGATATTTCCACTACTGTCGTTATTTTGATATAAAGTTGTCATTGTATCACCTCAACAACTATTAGTTGATTAGTCATAATTTACTCGACTGTTTTTCTGTAGCAAAACGCCTTAAAAAATCAGCATTTAGCTATTAGCAGTCACATTTTAGTTTTTACATCAAGTTTAGTGCATGAAGAACAATAGCATTTATTTCTAACTTGCTAATGCTTCTTAATTATTTAACTGTGCATTGTCCAAATGGGAGCTTGAAGAATCGCTAGAGCATCTAAATTAAATATCATCTGCTCAGAACCATTCAAAAAATAACCTTGCAAAAAAGGAGACATACTAGGATAAAATAATTCAGCAGACGGGCGTTTTAGTTGCTCGATATCCAACCATTCAATATCTAGTAACTGCCTTACCAATAGCCCTAAATATTTACCTTCATGTTCCAAAACCACCGCCATCATTTTGGAGATAAAATTCGAGCTTTTAACTGGTGATGGATAACCTAACATTTCTTCTAAATCTACCAGCCACAGCATTTCACCCCGCCAACTATAAATACCCAGTACACAACTAGGCATTTGGGGAACTCCACAAATTTCTGTTAGTGGTACTTGTAAAACTTCTATAATATGCTCTAAAGAAATTACTGCTGTGTCCTTGACCCCCAAATTAAAACTCAAGAATTTTTGCTGATTTTCCTGTTTAGTTTCCAAGGTTAGTTACCTGATTTTTTCATTAAACGTTGGAGAGTAACTACTAATTCTTCCTGATTTATGGGTTTTGATAAATATGCTTCAGCCCCTAACATATTTCCCCAGATTTTATCTACTTCACTATTCTTAGTGGAGCAGAAAACTACAGGTATATTGCTAGTATTGGGATTATTTTTCAACTCCCGACAAATTTCAAAACCACTTTTACCAGGCAATATTACATCAAGAAAAATTACATCTGGTCTAGTTCTGTCAATTTTATCTTGGGCTTCTTCGCTACTTGTCGCACCAATTACAGAGTAGCCTGCCTGTTGTAAATAACGACTGAGAATTTCCATATCAGTCAAGCCATCTTCAACGACTAAAACAGTACTCATGGTAGTCACCTATGTCAGTTATTTTTATGTATCAAACAAACCAGAGGCAAGCTTTTAGACAGATCATTATAGATGATAGTCTTGATTTTGACTCTATTGTGATTTATTCTATGTAGTTTTTCCACAGCAAAACTACGTATTCAACATAAGTTAACATATTCAAATTTGGCATTTATATCCTGTTATTAACTTATGGAAATAGTGTGTAATTAGATGGAAAAAAAGCCAAGCTTCCAGCAATTAGTTTTGAGGTAATGTGCTATAAAAATAGCACCCTTATCTGATTGTAAAAATCAAGTTAGTCTAACTAACAACTTCTAAATTAGCTTGGCTTTTTGTAGTGGATGCGGGAAAATTCAGGTATTTGCGTACTATGCTGATCACCCGTTCAGCTACTATGGGCTTAGAGATAAAGTCTGTAGAACCAACTACTTTAGCTCTTACCCGATCTAACAGTCCATCACTACCAGTAAGAATAATCACCGGTGTGTTAGCAAAGGTAGAAATTCGCCGTAATTGTGTGCAAATTTCATAACCACTAGCTATTGGCATGACCAAATCTAAGAAAATCAAATCCGGTTTATCTTGAATTAAGGTCGGCAAAGCTTGAACAGCGTCTTGGATTTTGATAAATCTCAACCCGTGGGAGGTGAGAATTTCCTCTAGCATTTGACAAACTAGGGGGCTATCATCTA
>DATGXQ010000407.1:0-5515 GCA_035298905.1 Nostocaceae cyanobacterium
AATCCCAATAAGCCAATTACAAAACTTAGCCAAGTGCCATTTCCTGATAATGCCACAATCAAACCAATATTAGATGCAGGTATGGTTGTGGGTGCAATAACAGCAAAAGACTGTGCTAAAACTTCCCAAAAAGAGAGGCAATTAGGTTTTAAACCATGAAAACTCTGATGATCTAATGCTTCTTTTTTCATGTTGCAAGTTTTGACATAAGTAATCATGCCTATCTCGATAGGCTAAGAGTAATTTCTAGTAATACCCAGCTAGAACTTCTACACTGCGAATTACTCCTGTACTTTTGAATATCTGTAGCTTTGCCTATAATTTTTTGTCTTCCTTAAGACAGATTTAATAGTACATCAAGTAATCCTACGAATCAAGCATTAGTTAAAAATAAAATTTAACGTTTTTTTAACATAGAAATTTACGGTAAATACGTCGGATTAATGCACATTTATTTTGCCCAATCCTATCTATAAGCTATTAACACTATAACTCAATTTTTTAGTCTTAAAAAATACATTATTAGTCGATGGGATTTGGGGTGTTTTGGAACTCTAGTCTCTAAACCTTAAAAAAATAAGCAAATATTTGGTTGCATGAATTTAATCCTGAAATAACCATGTATTAAATAAACAATATTTTTTTTGTTGCCAAATAAAATTTAAAATGATAATGTGGCATTGAAACTTACTAAAAAAATCCTTAGTCGCTTTTGAGCATAATTTCTTAAGTACGCTAAGGACATGCATAAGAATTTTAAACAAAATGACACAAAAGTGTGTTTGTAGCGATATTGACAAAAAGCTAAGAGAGTTATAAATTACAATCTGTAAAATTCAGAACGGAAAGATGAAAGGCTGGAAATATATTTTAATGGTAGCGATATTCCTCGTGAGCTTCGTTTTCCACAAAACTGCGTTTGCAGATCCACCAAAATTTAAAACAAATCCTGAATATATAGCCATCACTCAAGAATTAAATCAATTACAAACTGTTAAAACAACACAGGGTCAATTAGAGGGCTATACACCAGAGGAAATTGATCAAAAAATTAATGAATTAGAATTACAAAAGTTTGCGTTTGAATCAGGAATTGATTGGGGTCAATGCACCAATCAAACAGGCCAAACTCTAGCTGTCTATGGGACAGAGCCAGGTTTAGAAAAAGGTCAATATTCCGATGGTGCAGCATTATATTTTTTGGGTAATGGTCAAACAACTAAAGATAAATGGAACTGTAAGGGAATTTATCTCCCAACAGATATTAAAGCTGTAGCGATCGCTCAAAATGGACAACCTCAAGAATTGGGTGGTGGTCTTGTAATTAAAGTTCCCAATGGGATTAATTTAGTTTTGAAAACAAATCCAGAAACCGGAGTAATTGAATTTACTCAAGCAGGTGCTAAGATTCTGAAATCCGGTGAAACTAATTGGTTTATTCCTAATATTTCTCAAGCTACGATAGATGCACGAATAATTAATGCACCTACCAAAAAGGCTGGATAATTACAAGCGTCACAGCTGATTAATTTCATAGAAGTACAGCCAGAGAAGCATTATATCTCTGGCTCTTGTTTTGCAAGTATGCCTAGCTATAGTAATCCGGTTTGATTTCTGAATTTATTTGTGTGGGTAGGGAACAGGCAACGGGGAACAGGGAACAGGAAAGAAGGGTTTTAGTATGTACTGAGTCTTGTTCAATAATCAAATAGGAGTCCTATAGATTACTCATTTGATGCTTAAAAACGATAATATCGTTCAATATAAACTTAATTTAGTCAAAACCTCTACTAAGATATTAAGTTGTACCTTTGCAGAGGTCAAACTACCAACTTTGTTGGCAGAATCTCCAAAACTAATGCTATTCAACCATACCTTCACCGCTAAAACTCTAAAAACCAGCAAAGGTAAACAGCAAAAAGCTTAAGTATGTGCTATATAAAGTAACTTTTTAAACATATCAATCCCTAAAGTTCAGTCTTGTGGGAGGGATCAATTTAGCGATTTGGTAATGTATAACACAAATACACTAGACTTTTACTGTTTTTCTGCTAAAATACGGTAAGCCAATCGACTTTATGGTATTTATTAAATAGAGTCTGATTAAAACTGGCATTTTCAACGTTGCAGCAGAACATCACTAACCACTTTGTGCCTACCACTGATCCATGATCACCCTCACAAACCCCATTTACCAATAGGAGTATGAACCACTTATTATTACCACTGTTCAGCTTTGGCGTTGGAATCATCGTTGGTTTAACCGGAATCGGTGGAGCATCTTTAATCACCCCGATGTTGATTTTCTTCTTCCACGTTCCACCTTCCGTAGCTATTAGTTCAGATGTTGTCGCTGCCACATTAATGAAAGTAGTTGGTAGCGTTAAGCATTGGCAACAAAAGACATTAGACACAGAAATTGTCAAATGGCTGGCTATGGGTAGCGTTTCTGGCTCTTTAATAGGTGTAGCAATTCTACATTTGATGAAAAAGAGTGGAGAATATAATCTAGATCACATTTTGCTACGTTTATTAGGAGTAATGATACTCTTAGTCACGTCCTTAGCATTGCTCCAATTATTGCTAATGACATTTTTCCCCAAAGCCAATTTACCAGAACTACCCAAATTAGACATTAAAACCCCTTTAGGGCGTTTGCTCACCGTTACCATTGGAGCAATTTTAGGCTGTTTTGTTGGTCTAACAAGTGTCTCTTCTGGTTCTATGTTTGCCTTAGTTTTAATTGCCTTTTTCCGTCTTGATGCTCGTAAATTAGTAGGTACAGATATTGCTCAAGCGGCAATTTTATTACTCTTTACTTCCCTGGGACATCTCTCTTTAGGAACTATTGATTGGGGTCTAGTTTTACCAATTTGGTTAGGCTCAGTACCGGGTGTATTGCTAGGTGCGAAAATTTGCCAAATCGCACCACAGAAACCTCTGAAGTTTATTGTTTATGCGATTTTGATGATGGTGAGTTGGAAATTAGTTGCTGTTTAATCTCTATGAATCTCTGCGTTTTAATGTCAGCATTCATCATCCAGAATTCAGAGTTAAAGAGGTTTGTAAAATCAAGTTGAATAATTCTCAAAAAATCTCACTACCATCTATTGTTTGTTCGATGCCCATTCTGATTGCGGACTTATAGCTCCTGTATTCTGACATTTTTAGTGGTTCTTGAAGAAAGGTAGTAGATTTAATGTCCCTCGTTCATAGAGGATAAACGAGCCTAAACCAATCAACACAAAAGGGACAATCTTTTTACCATAACGACTTAAAACATAAGCAATAGTAGCTTGACGAGTTAGCAGGTAGGCAACGGCACACCAAACACCCACCATCAGCAGAAATACCGCCAAAATTACTCCTAAACTTGCTAAATTATGACCTGCGAATAGGGGTATATAAATACTAATATTGTCACCTCCATTAGCTAATGTTACCGCAGCAACTTGATAAGTGGGAGGATGAAGGATATTGAGCAAAAAAGATAAGATAGGGTTAGGGTGAGATGATTGTTTAAAATCAGTCGTAACTGTTTGTACTTCTGTTTCTTCTGTTTCTTGATTGAATATTTGTTTAATCCCAATGGCAATTGGTAAGAGTCCTAGCAAGCCTATTAATTCTCGCTGCACTACTAAGCCACCAAAAAAACCAGGTAAACTCAGAATAATAATGGCAATAAAACCCAGATATTGACCTATAAAAATGTGTCGATAGCGGAAGTTACTATTTACTTGAGCAAAAAATAGTAAGAGGATGACTAGATCATCAATATTAGTAGCGGTGAAGGCAACTACTCCTTCTGTGAAAGCTGTGATAAGCTGATTCATGTGAGATTGACAGAAAACAAATTAGATATTGAGTTGTTGATCATTACTCGATAGTGAAATCACCAAAATGTATGATTTACTTAGTACCCTGAGTACAGGTTTAGTTGCATTTACTGCTACTAATATAGATGATATTATCATTCTGCTGCTATTTTTTTCTCAAATCAACTCTACTTTCTCTACTTGGCAAATTGTTATCGGTCAATATTTAGGTTTTGCTGCTATTATTATTCTGAGTTTACCTGGTTTTTTCGGTGGGTTCATTCTGCCTCCAGAATTGCTAGGTTTACTGGGTTTAATTCCTATTACCATAGGCATGAATAGCTTAGTAAATCAAGGAGAAGATGCAGAAATAAAAACAACATCAAAAACAACTGCAACAGAAATAGAAGTTGTCAATAGTTGGTTAAATCCCCAAGTTTATGCTGTAGCAGCAGTAACCATTGCTAACAGTAGTGATAATATTAGTGTTTATGTGCCACTATTTGCTAATAGTCAATTAAGTGAATTTTTAGAGATTATTAGTGTATTTTGCTTATTAGTAGCAGTTTGGTGTTATGCTGCTTATAAATTAACTAATCAGCAAGCGATCGCCAATATTTTAACTCGTTACGGTAATCAATTTATACCCTTTGCCTTGATTGGTTTGGGAGCTTTGATGATTTGGAAAAGTGGGGCTATGAGTCCGATCAAATTGGTAGCGAGTTGTATTTGTTTGTTAGTTTTGGTAAAGCAAGATGATGAGAATGATTAATTTATTTCTTTAATTTGATTTATTTCCTGGGTAGTTTTGACGGATATCATCCCACAGTTCAGTAAATATCTCTTCACCATAGATTAATTCTTCGGAATTTTCCTGTTCACTATCTGTATTAGCTTGTTTTTGCAGTTCTTCTAAGCGTATTTCTATGATGCTGTCTGCTACGCTAGGCATTTCACAATCACGTTCCTCTAGTAGCCGCAGCGCCTCACAAATAACTTCGCTTGCTGATAGATACCTGCCACTTTTAACTTTATCGTAAACAAACTGTTCAAGCTCAGGTGTCAGTGATACATTCATGAGTAGCTTGCATTTTTGTTAACACTTATTGCCATTGTGCCACTCATGGCCTATATTGTCAAAGTTTATGATCAGTCAGAGAATGAGAGAGTAATTACCTTTATTATCTACTGACTAAAGGTAATATTTCTGACACAGAAATGTGTAAATCAGGAAATTCTAAAGGCGAAATAATCGCATCTTCTTTTAAAATCACTTTATTTAGATAACCTTCCTCTGTTGGTTCTCGAAAGACATACAATTGACGTTCAACTACATCTAAAACCCAATAATCTTTAATTCCAGCTTGGGAATAGGCTTGAGCTTTAATCTCACAATCAAATTTAAGGCTGCTATCTGCTACTTCTATAAGCAAATAAATCTCTGAAGGGGTAGGATGGTGATCTGCATAGTCTAAAGGATCTAATTTCAGAACGGAAATATCTGGCTCTGGTTCCGATCGCTCATTTAATTTGACTGGGTTTTGAACAGATACCCAAGCCTTTTTTCCCAGTTGGTTTTTCATTAAATAGTCAGTTCTAGCGACAGCTGAACTATGCGCTGTACCTTTTGCACTCATCCAAATTATTTTCCCTTCTAGAAGTTCCACTCGCTCATCTTCGCCAAAAATCCCAGCCTCAGC
>DATGXQ010000408.1:0-3356 GCA_035298905.1 Nostocaceae cyanobacterium
CTCCCCATCTCCCCATCCCCCTGATCCTCTACTTTTAAGGCAATTTTATTTTAGTTTGGGTAGGCGGCAAGATGGAATTATTTCAGCGTATCCTACGAGTTATTCGTGCTAATTTAAACAGCCTGATGGGCAAGGCCGAAGATCCAGAAAAGGTACTAGAAGAAGCTTTTGCTGAGATGCAGGCCAATTTGGTACAATTGCGACAAGGTGTAGCAGTGGCGATCGCTACCCAAAAACGCACAGAACGCCAAGCTGCGGCGGCTGACTCTCAAGCCTCAGAATGGTATCGCCGCGCTCAACTAGCCCTACAACAAGGTAATGAAGCCCTGGCACGGCAAGCTTTAACTAAACGTCAAGCCTATCAACAAACCTCTACAGCCCTATTAAACCAAATCGAACAACAAAAAGTTGTAGTGGGGAGGCTAAAACAGGATATGCAAAAACTAGAGTTAAAAATCGCCGAAATTAAAACTAGAAAAGATATGTTTATCGCTCGCGCTCGCTCGGCTGAAGCATCTTATCGACTCCAAGAAATGCTCAATGAGGTGTCATCTCCAGCTAGTACAAATTTATTAGAGCGCATGGAAGACCGGGTTTTACAAATAGAAGCACAATCAGAAGCTATTAACCAGTTAAGCAGCAATGATTTGGAAAAGAGATTTACTAACTTGAACTCTGATAGTATTGATGCCGAACTAGCAGCAATGAAAGCCCAATTGTTAGAGGGTACACCTGAATCTCATCCACCGCAGTTACCCAAAAATCCAGAACCTTAAGAACGGTAATTAACTATAGCCTATATGCCTCTTCATCATACAGAATAGAGAAAAGATACCAATCCTAGTCGGAAAGATTAAATTGAAATAGGTAGCTATTAAAAAGTAAACAAGCTCATTGTCCTCTAAAGCGCGTACATTTCACAAGGAAAAACAAAGTTATGGGGTTATTTGATCGCTTCAAGCGGGTAGTCAGTGCCAACCTAAACGATTTAGTCAGTAAAGCAGAAGATCCAGAAAAAATGCTAGAACAAGCCATCCTCGAAATGCAGGATGACTTGGTAAAACTTAAGCAGGGAGTCGCTCAAGCGATCGCTGCTCAAAAACGTACCGAAAAGCAGTACAACGATAACCTCAACGAAGTTAACAAATGGCAGCGTAACGCCCAACTCGCCATTCAAAAAGGTGATGAAAATCTAGCCCGTCAAGCCCTAGAGCGGAAAAAAACCTTTAGCGAAACTACCGCCGCCCTCAAAGCTAGTCTTGACCAACAAGTTACCCAGGTAGACACCCTCAAGCGCAGCTTAATCCAGCTAGAGAGCAAAATTTCCGAAGCCAAAACCAAGAAAGAAATGCTCAAAGCCCGGATTACCGCCGCAAAAGCTCAAGAACAACTGCAAGGCATGGTTAGTAGCATGAATACTAGCAGTGCAATGGCAGCTTTTGAGCGCATGGAAGAAAAAGTTATGCTTCAAGAAGCCCGCGCCACAGCAGCAGGTGAGTTAGTAGGCCAGGATTTAGAGCGGCAATTTGCCAGTTTAGAAGCTGGCAGTGATATTGATTATGAATTAGAAGCATTGAAAGCGTCTATGTTACCGCCAGCTGCTCCCACTAATCAACCACAGTTACCACCCCAGCAGCAACCAACTAACACTAATAATCCACCTACTAACACTGCTCAACCTGCTTCACCTCAACCTGCTTCACCAGTTGATGCCGAGTTGGAAGCATTACGTAGACAGTTGGATCAAATGTAATTTTGACTTACAAATTATTTTTCTTCATCCCACGCCGCTTGGTTGTGGGATTTTGCATGATTGGTGATTGACGATTGGGGAGACACGCAAAGGGAAGAAATAATTTTCTTTCCCCATACCCCATACCCCTTAGCCCTGTTCCCAATTACTAAATTTGGGATACAGTATTCTGTGTGTCAACGTGAATCGATGCTATTTTATGGAGCAGCCTGTTATGAGCGAGGGTGTAATCACCATTACCGATGCGGAGTTTGAAACGGAAGTGTTAAATGCCAAACAGCCTGTATTAGTCTATTTTTGGGCTTCTTGGTGTGGACCTTGTCGATTAATGTCCCCAGTAATTAACTTAGCTGCTACAACTTACAGCGATCGCCTAAAAGTTGTCAAAATGGAAGTAGACCCTAACCCTCTTACTGTCAAGCAGTATCAAGTAGAAGGTGTACCAGCCCTCAGATTAATTAAGGATAATCAAGTTTTAACCTCTGCTGAAGGCGTAATTGGTAAAGACAAATTACTCAGTCTCTTAAATCAGCACTTAAATAGTAATTAGTCAGTGGTCATTGGTCATTGGTCATTAGTCATTAGCGAAAATGACGACTGACGACTGACAACTGACAACTGACAATTGACAACTGACTAATGACTAAAATGCAATTTGCTCAACGTTTACAACCCCTGCAATCTAACGTATTTGCTGATATGGATTCGGCCAAAGCTCAAGCTTTGGCTGCGGGAAAACAGTTAATTGATTTATCCCTGGGATCTTCAGATTTACCAGCCCAAGAACATGTGATAGAGGCGATCGCTCGTTCTCTACCTGACCCCAGCACTCATGGCTATTTGCTGTTTAGTGGGACGCAAGCTTTCCGTCAAGCAGCTGCCCAATGGTATGAGCAAAAATTTGGGGTGCAAGTTGACCCCGAAACGGAAGTTTTACCCTTAATTGGTTCTCAGGAAGGTACAGCCCATTTACCATTAGCAGTACTCAATCCTGGTGATTTTGCCTTGTTGTTAGATCCTGGCTATCCTTCCCATGCGGGAGGAGTATATTTAGCTAGTGGACAAATTTACCCGATGCCATTACGGGCAGAAAATGGCTTCTTACCAGTATTTGCTGATATTCCCGCCCCAGTTTTGGCACAGTCGCGGCTGATGGTGTTAAGTTATCCCCACAATCCCACCACAGCGATCGCCCCTTTATCCTTTTTTCAAGAAGCCGTCGCCTTTTGTCAGCAGCATAATTTAGTATTAGTCCACGATTTCCCCTATGTGGATTTAGTCTTTACAGCACCCGCAATAGTCCCCTCTATCCTGCAAGCAGACCGCGAAAAAACTGTTTCTATTGAATTTTTTACCCTCTCTAAATCCTATAATATGGGCGGTTTTCGGGTAGGCTATGCCATTGGTAATGCTCAATTAATCAATGCTTTGCGGCAAGTAAAAGCCGTAGTAGATTTTAATCAGTATCGGGGAATTTTAAACGGGGCGATCGCAGCTTTAACAGGCCCCCAAATTGGTGTACAAGCAGCCGTTAATACCTTCCGTCAGCGTCGGGATGCTTTTATTAACGCCTTACATCAGATCGGTTGGCAAGTCCCCACTC
>DATGXQ010000409.1:0-2357 GCA_035298905.1 Nostocaceae cyanobacterium
ATCTTGATAATGTTTGAGGAAAAGAGTTCTCAATTCTTGTTCTGTTGGATTATTAGCAACTGAGGCTAATAAACAGTAAGCCGGATAATAGCGACAGAAAGTCAGCTTGCCATTATCATCCAGCAACCACTGAGAGTAAATTCCCTCCTTTTTTGGATAAAAAGCTTCGGTACTGTTGACCCGAATAATTTCAGTCGGATACTTGAAGCGAACAATAAACGGGTCAACTGCCGATGATTGTATTCTCCCTACTAGGCGCGTAGTGATATTTGCAAATATCTTCCCAGCAGCTTTCGACCGATAAATACTCTCAGGTTCTTGTGCCGAGAGGATGACGCGAATACCAGACTTAGCACCATTGGCACATAATCGCCCAATCAAGTCGGCGATCGCATCAAACTCGAATAAAATCGGCGCTTCATCAAGAAAGAATATACTAGCTTTTGATGATAAAGCACGACGCAGCGCTGCGGCATAGGCGCTGAGTGCAAGTATGGCTGCATCAGCCTCACTTGACAAATTTCTGAGGGCAAAGACTAATAATTTAGCATCCGTTCTAAAGCTACTTGCTTGTGAAATTGATTGCCCTACCCGGCTGCTTAACCAATAATTTATTCTCAGTCTAATCTGATCTAATGCTTCGGAAATTTCTTTGCTATTACTGGCAATAGAATCTAATTGTATAAAAGCTGGTGAACAAAAATTATAAAAGTCTTTAAGAGTCGGAGTTTCGCTCCATTCCTTACTACCAAATCCATTTTGTATTGCTAACTTATAACGTAATTTGATTTCATCATCATTGAAAAAAGTTTTTAAAGCTAGAGCAATGATTGACTCAATGTTCGTGATCATCGCCGGACTCACACCAAGGCTACTCGTCCCAATCACCATTGTCATGAGTACAGAGGAAAGAAATTCCTTGAAATCGTTCAATCGCTCATTTCTCAGTTCTGGTGAAAGTGATCGCAAATCCGGCAGTTCAAACAGGTTGTTCGATTCCGTGGAGATATCAAAATACGCCCCATCAAGACCTAACAGATTTGTGTAGTCAGTAAATGTAGAAGTACCATCTGGTTTTGGATAATCCAGCGCCACCACGGGAATATCTTGTGCCAGGGCTGGGGTTAATATCCCGGCTACCAGTACAGATTTACCTGAGCGAGTTGCACCAAACACAGCTAAATTCTTATGATTTTGGTACAAATCTAGGTGTACTGGTGTACCGCCCTCTTCGGCTATTAACTCAAACCCACTGCGATCGCCTGTGGCTGTCCGAATCAACGGCATCAGCCCCGGCGCTTCCGAACTAAAGTAAGGTAGCCGTCGGTTGAATGGCTTTGTCAGTAAGGGTTCCCACACGAAGGGGCAACACTGCAACCAGATTTTCCAAGCATACTCACATTCTCTATCTACTACCGCCGGACGCAGAAAGTAACTCGCTAGGTATCTGCAAGCTTCATCTAATTCTCTGGTCGTTGGGCGGTGAACTAAAAAAGCTACTGCGCTATGTATGACGACACTACCTTTATATATTGTCTTCTGCGCTTCTACAGCTTCCTCAATATTCATCCCCGATTTGACATCAATATTTCCTTTACCTGTAGATATGGAAGTGTTAGTAATTGATTGCTTAGTTATTCTCTGCAAATTTGTCTTTGTGATAGCTTGATTTGCCTTTGTTAGCTGGCAAATAATTTCCGTATCGTAAATACTATCTCTAGAGATTAATTCCCACAAATATCGCAGTTGCGCCTGTTCATCGTACCATCCCCCTGGTTTTTGGCTAAAGTTGAGCGCCCCAATATATTTATTTTGCAACTTCACCCATTTCCTATCAAAGAATGGTACTGATTGCTCATTCTCCAGCATTAAATGCCTAATGTGAAAATCACTTGTCTGAGTTTCTACTAGTCCGTTTACCCCATCTATTTTTAATGGATTAGGAATTGTTGGTGGGGATGATAGATTAAATTGCTGCCAAATTACCGACCATATCTCTTCGGCTGATAACACCCTAATCCCCAGCTTCATCTTGTTGCCGAGGATAGCTGACCACTGCAAAAATCCATCATTGAATGAGTTTTGCAGAATATTTTCAATTCTAGTATTGTTATGGGCATGGATTTCACCTGTGAATGAAAACCAGCCCTTTTCTAATTTTCTAATAATAGATTCTATAAAATCTTTTGACCTTTCATCGTCAGATACTACAGTGTAAGTACACCATAATCTTAAAAACTTATTCTTGCGAGTTCCACTTTGCGTTAGTTCTTTAGTTCTTAATCTTTCACTACGTATTAACAAATTTAATTGGTCAATCTGACAATTACTCTCTAGCCTCGACAGTTCTTGTTGTC
>DATGXQ010000410.1:0-12168 GCA_035298905.1 Nostocaceae cyanobacterium
GGTTTTGTTGCTAAATTAGCGAGTGGTCTCACCCCTCACGGAGTCAGGAGTCAGGAGTCAGGAGTCAGGAGTCAGGAGTCAGAATTCAGGAGTCAGAATTCAGGAGTTAGGAGAATTTGAGATTCTGGATTAAACTATCTAAAATCAACAATCCCAAATCCAAAAGCTGCTTGCTGGATAGAGTTTTGATTTTCAGTTTGTAGCTCATTTACTCGCAACTTGCTGTAAATGATTTTGTTGGTCAATTGATGATGGGTTTGACCCCGCACCCTGAAAGGCTCGATTTTACTTTACTTACTTGCTTTGATTGATGATGGAACGCAGATAAACGCAGATAAACGCGGACGGACGCTGATGAGTAGTTGGAATCCTTTTGAATCATTTTTCAATTCTGAATCCTGACTCCTGAATTCTGCTGTCAATGATTTTGCCCGATCGCGGAATGGATTTTATAGCTACTACTCTATGAGTTGGCATTTGGAGTAAAGAAAGTTGTACATTGCCTTCAAGAGCCATTATTACTACCAGCAATTTATGAACTTTCGTGAAGAGTTTAAACTGCTGCTGCGGGCGCGTTACCCTTTGATTTATATTCCGACTTATGAGGAGGAAAGGGTAGAAGCAGCGATTCGGGAGGAGGCGACTAACCAAGGTAATCGTCCGGTGTATACTTGGGATTTTGTGGACGGTTATCAAGGAAACCCGAATGATGTGGGCTTTGGGAAGCGCAACCCGCTCCAAGCTTTGGAATTTGTGGAAAAATTGTCGGCTTCTGCGCCTGGTGTGCTGATTTTACGAGATTATCATAGGTTTTTAGAAGATGTGGCGATCGCTCGTAAACTCCGCAATTTAGCTAGACTGTTAAAATCACAACCAAAAAATATTGTCATCCTTTCGCCCCGCATCGCCATTCCCGACGATTTAACAGAAGTTTTGACGGTAGTTGAGTTTCCCTTACCTTCTGGGGCAGAAATCAAGGGAGAAATCGAACGTTTATTACAAGTTACAGGTAACTCAATTTCGGGCAAATTCCTTGATGACTTGGTGCGTTCCTGTCAAGGGTTATCAATGGAGAGGATACGGCGAGTTTTAGCCAGAGCGATCGCTCATCATGGTGAACTGCAACCGGAAGATGTAGATTTAGTATTAGAGGAAAAGCGCCAAACTATCCGCCAAACCCAAATTCTCGATTTCTACCCCGCAACTGAGCAAATCTCGGATATTGGTGGACTAGATAACCTCAAAGATTGGTTAATCCGCCGTGGTGGTTCTTTTACTGAACGTGCGCGACAATATGGTTTACCTCATCCACGGGGCTTATTATTAGTAGGGATTCAGGGAACTGGTAAATCATTAACTGCCAAAGCGATCGCTCATCATTGGCACTTACCTCTGCTACGCTTAGATGTAGGGCGGCTATTTGGCGGTTTAGTCGGTGAATCAGAATCACGCACCAGACAAATGATCCAAGTCGCCGAAGCCCTCGCGCCTTGTATATTGTGGATTGATGAAATAGATAAAGCTTTTTCTGGTTTAGGTAGCAAAGGGGACGCAGGAACTACTAGCCGGGTATTTGGTACATTTATCACCTGGTTAGCAGAAAAAACCTCCCCCGTGTTTGTCGTCGCTACCGCTAACGATATTCAAGCTTTACCACCGGAAATGCTGAGAAAAGGGCGGTTTGATGAAATTTTCTTTGTCGGTTTACCCAGCCAAGAAGAAAGAAAAGCCATTTTTAATGTGCATTTATCCCGTCTGCGTCCCCATAATCTCAAAAGCTATGATATTGACAGACTAGCTTATGAAACCCCTGATTTTTCCGGCGCAGAGATAGAACAAACTCTCATAGAAGCCATGCACTTGGGATTTAGTCAAAATCGGGACTTTACCACCGATGACATTTTAGAAGCCGCCAGTCAAATTATCCCCCTAGCCAGAACAGCAGTTGAGCAAATCCAAAAACTACAAGAATGGGCTGCGGCGGGTAGAGCGCGGTTAGCTTCTAAACATAACCCATTGAGCGATCGCATTCAACGCCAGATGCAATAATAACTTAGGGGTGAACAGCTATTCGCCCCTACTGTTAATCTTACCTAATTTGATAGTTCATAGTGATCATAGATTAGTATGGACTATTGAAATTAGTGGTGTTCAGGCGACAAATTATGTTTAGTAACTTAGTAAAATTTATACTCGGAGTGCTGTTAGCGATCGCGGTATTATTAGGTAGCGGTTTAACAGTCGCGCTTTATTTTATTAATCGTAACTCTGCTCCTCCTAAACCGATTTTTGCTAACGATAATCCCACAGTCAAACCTAAAAACACCAAAGCAGTAGATATTAAAATCACACCCTCTCCCTCTGACCCAGATATAGAAACTACACCGAGTCCTGAACCTACACCTACATCCACCCCCTCACCTAAACCCACAGAAACACCTGATAAATTACCACCAGGTGCTTACCAAGGCCGTGTAACTTGGCCTTCTGGCTTAAGTTTGCGTTCTGAACCATCATCAGAAGCTCAACGTGTCGGTGGAGTTGGTGTTAAACAAAAAATTATCGTTTTAGAAGAAAGTGACGATAAAAAATGGGTAAAAATTCGTGTTGATGGTACTAGTGAGGAAGGTTGGGTCAAAGTAGGTAATGTTGAACGTGTTGACGATACAGCACAACCAGATGAAGACACAGCAAACAACTAAAAATGTCAGAATTCAGGAGTCAGGAGTCAGGAGTCAGAATAGTTATCACACGAGGAATAGATAGTAGTCAAATTAATAACTTGCTACTACTACCAGGCTGCATCTATATCTTAATTATGCAAATATCTGGCATAACTAAACTTCTATCTGCGTCCATCCGCGTCTATCCGCGTCCATCTGCGTTCAATTATTTATTTTTGAAGACTCCAAAATCTCCATTTCTGTTCAATCTGGTATTTAATACTCAATGGGTTTCATGTGAAAATCTATGAGCAACATACAAAAATTAGTCTTGTAGGTTGGGTTAAGGAACGCAACCCAACACCACCTCTTGCTATCCTGGGTTTAATGTTGGGTTTTACTTCCCTGCGGGACGCTACGCGAACGCTCAACCCAACCTACGGTATCCAAAGTATTTAGCATCATGAAATGTAGAGACGTTACAAAAAACATCTCTACAAATCTTTGTTGTTACTGAAATTAGCAATATTTAGAATTTGCAGTGCTAATACTCAAAAGTAGGTTTAAATAAACAAGCTAGGAGAAATTTTAAAAAATTCACCTAATGCTTTAGCTTGTGCTTTGCTGATAGCTCGTTTACCATTTACTACTTCTGATACTACACCACTAGAACCAATGACACCAACTAAATCAGCTTGTCTGGTTCCGCTTGCTTCCATTAAATGTTGCAAGATTTCATGAGGTGCAGATTTATCCATAGGATAATTTTCTGCTTCGTAATCTTCAATCAATTTTACTAGCAATTTGTATAAAATTCGCTCCTCCGGTGTACGATTCTTTTTAAAAGTCAGACTTTCCGCAACCTTTAAAAGACGCTCATACTCTTGTTCAGTTTCGATTATTTGAGGAGCGATTTCTGCTAGTAGTTGGCTATAAACCTTTTTATCAAAAATAAGGGTCATTTCGCCATCTGCCTGAATTATATTCGGCGTGTGTCAGCAAGTATTTGTAGTACACTGTTTGTTCTTCATAATCTATTCCCACAATCAGACGGTACTTATTACCTTTGATGTTAAAGACAGTAAAATTACCAACTGCTTCAGCATCTCGATAAATTTTCCGAACATCTTCTAAATGTTGCCATTCTGCTTTTTTCACAACATTTTCCCAATGCTTAATTTGTTCTTGAACATCGGGATATTTGTCAGCATCTTGGTGGCGGTAACGAGTAAGAAGTAAATGCATTGGTCTTTATTTTTGGAGGGATATTTTTTGATTGATTCATAACAATTAACTCCAATTAAGTAAGTATCCTAATCGTGTAAATATGCCGGAAAACTAAAAGTTAAAACCACACATGCAAAACCGACTTCCGGAGGTTATATATGGTCGATATATAAACCCCGAAGGTAGATTTTGCTTGCATAACTCTTACTTTGAGCTTGTCAGCAACTCTACACATTTAGAACGCTCATTGCGTTGACAGTAAGTATTCCAAATTATGCGAAAAGAGCCAATTTGTAGAAGTGGATGCTATCACACAAAGCCTGTTTTTGGGAGCTACATATTGCCGACTTTCTCAGGCTGTAACCCACAAAATATAGACTCTGTTTGTATAGCTCTCGCTTCTACTTTTCAGAGCAATTTACACATTTGGAATACCCTTAACTTTATACTCTCACTTTGAGAGTAAGATGTCAAGAGGTAATTTTCTATTTCTTGACTCTTGACAGGAAAATAGATATACTTTCCTTTAAAAGTAAAAAATATAGCTGCTGGCATCAGGTGAAAAGCCAGTATTCTGGAAAAATCAAAACTGAAATTGGCTAATTAATTGCAGAAATTTGTAACTTAGTGGGAGACAAAGCTACGTCTTAAAGCAAGATATAGCTTTTGTTTTCCTCCTACCTTTTAATGCTAATTTTGCTGTTGTTTTTGATATTGAAACGACTGCAACATACTTGTAGCATCTTCAACTGGCAGAGGTTGACTAAATAAATATCCCTGCATGATTTCACACTCCATAATTCTTAACACATTCAACTGTTCTTGTGTTTCTACCCCTTCTGCAACTACATCTAAATTTAATCCATGTGCTAAAGCAATGATTGCTGTAGTAATTGCTGTAAGATTATTCCCATGAGGAAGGTCATGAACAAATGATTTATCGATTTTTAAAGCTTGAATGGGAAAGTCTTTTAAATAGCTAAGAGAAGAATAACCTGTACCAAAGTCATCTATAGATATAGAAACACCTATTTTCTTTAGTTCGCTCAAGACTTTAATCGTTAAATCTACGTCTTGCATTGCCATACTTTCAGTAATCTCTAATTCTAAGGATAGAGGATTTAATTTAGTTTCTGACAAGATTTGTTTGATGTTATTAACTAAGTTTGGTTGCTGAAACTGTTTCGCTGAAAGGTTGACAGCTATTGATAAAGATGGTAAATTTAGAGTATCTTGCCAAATTTTATTTTGTAAACAAGCAGTTTTTAATACCCATTCAAAGATAGGGATAATTAAGCCTGTTTCCTCGGCAATAGGAATAAACTTGGTGGGAGAAATTAACCCTAATTCTGGATGTTGCCACCGCAGTAAAGCTTCCATTTTGGTAATTTCTCCAGTGGAACTATTAACTTGTGGCTGATAATAAATTTTAAATTGGTGTTGCTCTAGGGCAGAATGTAAGCTATTTTCTAAAATTAGTAACTCTGAAGCTTGAGAGCTAAGATTATCATGATAGAAAAGATAATTATTTCGTCCTTTTAATTTGACTCGACATAATGCTGCGTCTGCATTTCTAATTAAGGTATCGACATCTTTACCATGCTGCGGATAAATGGCAATACCAATACTCGGACTAATGTGTAAGTGGTAATTTTCTATTTTCAAACCTGGTTTAAAAGCCGCAAATATCCGTTCTTGAATGAGGGTAATTTCTTCAATATCATTAATTTCTGGTAACAAAATTGTAAACTCATCACCACCCCAACGAGCCAAAGTGTCACCACAACGCAAACATTTAGTTATAGTTTTAGCAGCTATTTGTAATAATTGATCACCAATACCATGACCAAGAGAATTATTAATTTTTTGAAAGTGGTCTAAATCCAAAAAACATACTGCTAGTTGACCATTTTGAGGTAGTTTTTCTATAGATTCGATGAGCCGTTGCTCAAATAATAAACGATTTGGTAAATTAGTTAATGAGTCATGGAAAGCTTGATTATGAATAGCAGCAAATGCTAATTTCTGGTCGGTAACATCTCGAAAATTCCAGACTCTACCCACAATTTGTTGACCAATTTTTTGGGGGTGAGAATACTGCTCAAATACTCGACCATCTTTGAGAGCGATCGCGTCTTCGGTAGGACTGTCTTGATTTTGACTTAATTCTCTTAATTTTGCTAGATGATATCTGGGGTTTTCTAACTGTTGAATGATTCTTTTCAAAGCTTGTTTGTAATCACCTGATTTCAGAAATGCGTCAGGTATATGCCACATTTGAGATAGTTTTTGATTAAAAAAGATAATTTTACCCAGATTATCTACAATTAAAATTCCATCATTTGTAGCTTCTAAAGCCGCTTTTTGTAAAGCTAAAGCTTGCTCTATTTCTGGTTTTGATAGTTGATTTGTGGCAGTTTTTCTTATATCTTCACCAAATAAAATATTCCCTATTTTCCCACCTGTGAAGTTGGCTAAAAAATTATTTAATTGAAAATTCTGGCTTTTCTGCTTTTGTAAATTAGCAATTAGCTGGTTAATTACTTGCAACCATAAGCAGATGACTAAACTAACTATCAACAGTATCATGGTAGTGTCTGCTCTATTAGACGGTGCTTAATTATCCTTTGATGGTACTAAGTGCAACCATATTTATCCACACTCTTATTTTAACTTTTGAGGAAAGTTACTGTTAAGATTGCCATACAGGAAAAACTTCCAAGATGCTCCCTTAATCTTGCAGTCACAACTATCAAAGCTGTCAACAGTGTAATAATTCAGATTTATACTTTAGTCCGTAGGAATTTTATATCCACCTAAAAGTATCACTAAATTAGATACAGTTTGTCAAGCTAAATTGATGAATTTAACATTTTTTATACTAAAGTTACGGGATAAAAATACTACTATTTTTTAAGTAAAAGTCGGGTTATTAAACTGATAAATTTAACTGTGAGCCTTGTTGATTTTTCCTCACTTCAATTCTGGCTTGGAAAGCTTCTTTGAGGTGAGACATGTGAGTAACGGTTAGAATACAGGCAAAATCAGCAGATATAGCATTAATTGCTGCAATCAAGCGATCGCATCCTTCCGCATCTTGTGAACCAAAGCCTTCATCAATAATTAACATTTGTAAAGCAGAACCCGCTCGTTGTGCTAGTAATTTCGCTAAAGCCAAACGAATCGCAAAGTTAATTCTAAATGCTTCTCCACCGGAATAGGTTTCATAAGCCCTCGTACCTTTAGCATCAGCAATTAAAATATCTAAAGTGTCAATTAGTTTAGTATTTTTCTTGCTATTTCTGCCATTTTTACCTGCTCTTTGGGTAACAAATTGGACATGTAATTGATTAGCACTTAACCGGGATAATAGTTGATTTGTTTCTGCTTCTAATTGGGGTAAAACATTCTCAATCATTAACGCCTGAATGCCATTTTTACCAAAAGCTTGAGCTAATTCTTGATAAATACGCTGTTGTTTTTTACAATTTTGTAACTGTTCTTGCTGTTGTTCAAATTGAGTTTGTAGGTTTGTCAATTGATGGGCTAATTGTTCCAAACGTCCCAATTTAGCGATTTTTTCATCTAATTCTCGGCGGCGAATTGCTAATTGTTGTTCTAAAGCTTGAATTTGTGCAGTCGGATTAGCAGTCGCCTCTAATTGTTCAACAATATAATCAATTTGTTTAGCTAGATTTTGTTTTTCTGCTAATCTCGCAGTGAGAGATTCTTGTAATTCTTGTAATCTGGTTTGTAATTGGGGGTATTGCTGCTGGGCTGATAATAATTGTTGATGTTTTAACTGCCAAGCTTGAGCCTGACGCACAGCATAACGTAGTTTATTATGCTGCTCAGAACTATAATTTATTTCCGCAATTTTGGCTTCTAAAGCTTTAATTTGTTGAGCCATTTCTGCATCAGTTTGTTCTTGCTGAATCCTCAATTGTAACTGAGCAATATTAGCTTGTAATTCCGGTTTTTTCGCTGCTAATTGCCCTTGTTTTTTTACAGCATCTTTAATTTGTGCTTGTTTAATTTCTGCCCAGCGCCAGCGCTCCACTTCACTCCGAGCTAAAGCGTGGTCTTGTTCATTATAATTGAGTTTTTGTAAATATTGTTCTAATTCTTGTAATTCTGCTTGTTGTTCTGGGGCATAATCACCAGAGTTGAGCGATCGCTCTAAATGTTCCCTTTCTTTAGCAATTTGTTGTAATTGTTGTTGTAAATCGCTGGTAGCCTCCAATTGTGCCGCCAATTGTCCCCGTTTTTCCCGTAAACTGTCATAAGCGGAGATTTGCTGCGAAATCTCTCGATATTCCTGCCGCAAAACCTGAATTTCTCGGTCAGAAACCGCCATTTGTTCCCGCACTACCCAAAATTGTCCTTGAGTATCGTCATATTCTAATTGGGTTTTTTCCACAACTCGATTCCAGTGATGCTCATCTAAAGGACGTTCACACAAAGGACAAATCGCGTTAGGAGTTTGTAACATTTGTAATTTCTGTTCCAGTTCCCCTAGCAACCGTTCATAGTCACGCTGATGTGCTTGTAACCTTTCAATAAAATGCCGTCTTTCCTGTCCTTTTTCCTGGACTCGTTGCAAATAAACCCGTTTTTTCTCTAATTCTTCAATTTGCATCGCTACATCCATCACCGCTTGTTGTAGCTGCGGTTGACGACGATGTTGCTTTTGTAATTGATTTTCTGTAGTTTGTAATTGTTCTAAACGTGCTACTAAACCAGCCTGGGAGCGATGAATTTGACTTTGTAAATTGACCTTATGCTGCAATAATGGAGTAACCTGCATTTGCAACTGGTCTAAATAATTCAAATGCTGACGAGCAGAACTTAATTGTGCTAAAGCCGCTTCAACTTCCCCAATTTTTGCCAGTGTTTGTTGAACTTCTCGCTCTTGCTGTTCTAGTGCTTCTAATTGTGCCTGTGCTTGCTGTAATTGGCGTTCAATTTCTTGAATTTGCTTATGTAATTGTTGTTGTTTTTGCTGTTTTAAAGCAGTAGCGCGGGAATGTTCTTCAAATTTAGCCGCAAAAATTTCTTCTTGAGAGTGGAGATGTTGATATTGAGCAAAGCCCGCTTGAATTTCTGCTTGCTGGTGTAAAATTTGTTCTAACTCCGCTAATTGAGTTTTAGTTGATAACTGTTCTTGCTGGAGGCGATCGCTATCTTGAGTTAAATTTTGATATTGTTGTCTGACAAAGCTTAATTGCTGTTCCCAGGTGGTGCGCTGGTTTTGGACAGTTTGTAAACTTTGTAATTGGATATTTTCAAAAGCCTGTTGTTGTTGTAATTGATTTAATTCTGCTTCGAGCGATCGCTTTTGTTCTTCCGTAGATTCCCTTTGTTGCAGTTGCAATTGAATACCAGCCAAAGACCGTTCTAACTCTTCCGTCCTAGCCTTATACTGGCGGGAAGCTTCCTTAGCGCGTTCCTCCAAATCATCATATTGATTGAGTTTCAATAACTCCGCTAAAATTTCCTTCCGTTCAGTCGGACGCTTGAGCATAAACTCATCAGCCCGTCCCTGACGTAAATAAGCAGAATTAATAAAAGTATCATAATCCAGCTTAATATGCTGTAAAATCACATCCTGGGTTGCTCTCACTCCCTTCCCAGTCAGAGGACGAAAACCATTAGGAGTTTCAATTTGAAATTCTAAAACACCAGTCCCCCCCCGTGGACGAGTGCGAATCACCCGATATGTTTGCTGGTTACTTTGGAAAGTAAAATCAACCCGCACCTCCTTAGCACCAGAATGAATCACATCATCTTCACTAGCAGCACGACTTTCACCCCAAATAGCCCAAGTAATAGCTTCTAGGAGTGAAGACTTACCCGCACCATTAGAACCACAAATACAAGCCGTATGCAAACCGTTAAAATCTAACGTCGCATCACGGTAACTCAGGAAGTTTTTGAGAATCAGTTGTACAGGAATCATTGAGGCTATTTTAACGCCATATCTAAAATTTTATAATTAACAGTACAGATGCACTTGATTGATAGTTTAACTTAGATAGCAGGTTTATAGTCTTGAAGAGATGATTTTTACAAAAATTAACATGTTAGAATTTGCAAGTCACAAGTCAGGAGTCAGAAGAATTTTAGATTTTGAATTTTAGGTTTTGATCTAAGATCCACAATCTCAAATCCAAAATTGACGGGTTAGGAGTCAAAGCTGCTGACGATCAAGAGTTTTGATTTTTAGTTTATACCTCATTCACTGACATCCTGCTGTAATTCTGGATTCTGAATTCTGAATGCTGACATTCCAGATATAATACCAATTTACTCAGAGAATGTAACAAATGTAAATCAGCAAACCCTGATCAAATCTTAGATTCTCAATATTGAATTTTGAATTGGTATAAGGGGTGATTTTATCAGATAAAGGCAGCATCAAGCAAAAAATTTCATCACCAAACATCACAAAGGGTTTTTCCCGACAACGCTAGTCAGGAAACCATGCTAACTGACCATAGTGAAGGCTGATCCTGAAAGAAAGATAAAAACAAGGCTGAATAAAAATAAAAAATTCCCCTTCCCAAGACGGAAAGGGGGGTAGAGGGGTGAAGTGAAACTAATAAATTAACTACGATTCAATTTAATAGTTTTCACGCTCAAAGCTAGGCTATCCTCAAATAGTGCCTCACGTCCCCAGCGTTGCACTTGTTGACTTAACAATACTTCGGCCTTTTGTTCAGAAAGAGAAGTGATTTGTTGGAATAAACCAGCAGCTTGAGCGCCACCGTGAGTTTCCATCCGCATACAACCACCGGTTTCTGTACAAATTAATGTGCCGCAGTTGGCGTTAGGATTAGTAGAACTGAGACGTAAAGCAATTAAATCACCAGCAACTTCCCCAACATCACCAACGGGTATACCTGCTAACTCTACTTCTATTTGTCTTTGGTCTTGACCCAAGAAGCGAATGCGGGCAATATCATAATCATTGCTTTCCTTTTGATAGGAAACAGGTTGCCATTCTAAGCGACTAGCCAACCAACCCAAATACAGGAAAGCTTGGGCAGAGTTGCCTTTTTCATAATCAATATTTACCCGGTCAACTTCAATCAAAGCAGCACGGCGCTGGGGTGCATCATAAGCCTCAGCTGTCAGTTCTTGCCATGCAGACAAGCGCCGCCAGTTTAAATCTGCTAAAGGTACGCCAGTTTCTACCAATTCTTGCAAGGTAATTAAATCATCTTCTGTGGTGTTAAAGTTGCAAGAATCCACAATCACGTTATTGCAAACTGCCGCCAACCGCTTGAAGAGGGGGTTGTGGGAGTCTGGTGTAGCTTTCCACCACAGGAACTTAGGCAAACCGCCAATTAATAAAGCGGGAATCATGCCACCAACCCTTTCTAGTGCGGCGGCTGTACCAGTGAGGGTGATATATTCGCAGCAAATCAGGGTGCTAGAACTTTGCTTTTGAATGGGACAGTAGGCAGAAACTTGGGCTTTTACGCCTTCATCTTCCCCAGCAATGGGACACAAAGCGATAATGCGGCAGGGGTTACGCAGGGCAATTTCGTCAGCAATGGTGGGGCTAATAGAACTCAGGCTAGAGTCAACTGCTGCACCATTATTACTGACGCTGCCGTTGTGTTGGCGTTTAGCGTATTCTTCCCGCAAAATTTTCAGGGTTTCTGGTGTGGCTGTGCCGGTTTCTGGCAGCTCGTATTTTTTCTGTACTTCCCGCAATGCGGCGGTTGTTTGTGGGCCTAAAATCCCGTCAATAGGGCCGTTATAAAATCCAGCCGCAGCTAACAAATATTGAGTTTCTTCTGGTTCATAAACGACCAGAGTAAAGGTAGTGGCACGGGTAGCAGCAGGTAAACCGCCTTCTTCACCTTGAATGCCGTAACTTTGCCAAATTTGATTGAGTTCCGCTTCGATTTCGTTGAGCGAAACATCTTTTGGGGCTTGCAGTGAGAATATAGTAGAAGCTTGGGTCGCCATAGTCAATTTTGGATTTTGGATTTTGAGATATTTAGATCATCAGACTTGTGGTTTGGGACTCCAGATGAGGGGAAAGGAGGGATCTTACAAGCGTAGGTTTTTTACTCACTCGTTTTCCTGACCTTTAAGGTTCATCGTTCCACCTTTAGGGTTCATCGTTCCACCTTTAGGGTTCATCGTTCTACCTTTGAGGTTCATCGTTCTACCTTTAGGGTTCATCGTTCTACCTTTGAGGTTCATCGTTCCACCTTTGAGGTAAAAGTTTCGAGCTTTGAGGTGAAGTTTTCGTCCTGTAGGG
>DATGXQ010000411.1:0-2582 GCA_035298905.1 Nostocaceae cyanobacterium
TTATGAGTTT
The DNA here is from genome assembly GCA_035298905.1 of Nostocaceae cyanobacterium. Classification (GTDB taxonomy): domain Bacteria; phylum Cyanobacteriota; class Cyanobacteriia; order Cyanobacteriales; family Nostocaceae; genus DATGXB01. The sequence continues at coordinate 11 of DATGXQ010000411.1, forward strand.
GTATAACTGTTATGACCAACCCGACAGTAGAAAATTTGGTAATTATCGGTTCTGGGCCAGCAGGATACACGGCGGCGATATATGCCGGGCGAGCTAACTTGAAACCTGTGGTATTTGAAGGCTTCCAAGCAGGGGGTTTGCCTGGTGGGCAATTGATGACAACGACGGAAGTTGAAAACTTTCCTGGGTTTCCCCAAGGGATTACCGGGCCGGAATTGATGGATAGGATGAAGGCGCAAGCTGAACGCTGGGGGGCTGAGTTATATACAGAGGATGTGATATCTGTTGATTTAAGCCAGCGCCCGTTTACAGTTCGTTCTGAAGAAAGGGAAGTCAAAGCCCACAGCATTATTATTGCTACTGGTGCAACTGCTAGACGCTTAGGTTTACCTAGTGAACATACTTTTTGGAGTCGGGGAATTTCCGCTTGTGCGATTTGTGATGGTGCAACACCAATTTTTCATGGTGCAGAATTAGTAGTAATTGGTGCAGGTGACTCGGCGGCTGAAGAGGCGATTTACTTGACTAAATACGGTTCTAAGGTGAATCTGCTGGTGCGTTCTCATCAAATGCGGGCTTCTAAGGCGATGCAAGACCGAGTTTTAAGTAATCCTAAAATTCAGGTGCATTGGAATACGGAAGCTGTAGATGTTTACGGTGATGGAATGATGGCGGGGGTAAAAGTCCGCAATAATCAAACTGGTGAGGTGAGTGAAATACCTGCCAAGGGTTTATTCTATGCCATTGGTCACACTCCCAATACTGCACTATTTAAAGGTCAGCTGGAATTAGATGAGGTGGGTTACATTGTCACCAAACACGGCTTGATGGAAACCAGTGTGGAAGGCGTGTTTGCTGCTGGTGATGTGCAGGATCATGAGTTTCGCCAAGCTATTACGGCGGCGGGTACTGGCTGTATGGCGGCGATGTTGGCGGAACGTTGGTTATCTAGTAATGGTTTAATTCAGGAGTTCCATCAGCAAGCAACGGCTAATAATGAACTAGAAACTCAACCAGAAGCGAAGAAGACTGTAGAAGCTAGTGAGTTTAATATTCAGACAACTCGCCATGAGGGGAGTTATGCCTTAAGAAAATTATTCCATGAGAGCGATCGCCTGTTGATTGTCAAATATGTTGCTCCCGGTTGTGGCCCTTGTCATACCCTGAAACCCATATTAAATAAAGTAGTAGACGAATTTGACGGGAAAATCCACTTTGTAGAAATTGACATCGATCAAGATCGAGAAATTGCTGAAAATGCAGGTGTGACAGGTACACCAACTGTACAGTTCTTCAAAAATAAAGGACTGTTAAAAGAACTCAAAGGGGTTAAACAAAGAAGTGAATATCGCCAGTTGATTGAAAGTAATCTTTAACAGGTGTTGAGTGCTGGGGATTGACTACAAACTCAGCACTGGCTTGTACAATGGCCAGGGTGTTTTGCTTCTATTTACTCATGGCTATCACCAAAAGGCGGCTACCGAGTTTCTTAAGTTTTGCTCACAAAACCAATCTTTCCCAGCGATTAATGCTGATAGGATTGGCTATAACCTTGTTTTTCATCTTTTTGGCAGTTTTTGCCCCTTTATTCCAAGCCTGGGGATGGCTGCAAAATCCTAAAACTTTCTTAGATAACCTGACTCATGATCCACCATCGGCTAAACATTGGTTTGGAACTAGTCGTTTAGGGTATGACGTTTTTTCCCGGACAATATTTGGCGCTCAAGCTGCTTTACAGGTAGTGATTTTAGCTACAGCATTAAGTATGGTGATTGGTGTGCCTTTGGGCATGGTCAGTGGCTATTTGGGCGGGAAAGTAGATAAAGTCTTATTATTCCTTATGGATAGCATTTATACTCTGCCAGGGTTATTACTGTCAGTAACACTGGCGTTTGTGGTGGGTAGAGGAATCTTAAATGCCGCGATCGCCATTAGTATTGCCTACATCCCCCAATATTATCGTGTGGTTCGTAACCACACAGTCAGCGTTAAAGCCGAAGTATATATCGAAGCTGCTCAAGCAATGGGGGCTTCTACTTGGATTGTACTTTCTCGCTATCTATTTTTTAATGTGATTCAAAGTGTACCCGTACTATTTACCCTCAACGCAGCTGATGCCATTCTAGTTTTAGGTGGTTTAGGGTTTTTAGGGTTAGGGCTACCGGAAGAAGTGCCAGAATGGGGGTATGATTTAAAACAAGCACTAGAAGCACTACCTACAGGAATTTGGTGGACTACGCTTTTTCCTGGTCTTGCAATGACGACTATGGTGGTAGGGTTATCACTACTTGGTGAAGGGTTAAATGAATTTGTCAATCCTCGTCTACGAAGAGAAAATAGGCAATAGATATTGGGGAGATGAGGAGAGGGGAGACAGGGAGAGGGGAGAGGGGAGACAGGGAGAGGGCAGAAATAAGAGTCTTTTTCTTTCCCCGCGTCACCGCGTCACCGCGTCCCCGCGTCTTTTTTCCCCGCGTCCCCGCGTCCCCGCATCTCTTTCCCCAGTTGAGAGCATTGTAATCTGATTCCAATCTTGCCACAGGTTTTTCGAGAACTGCTGACAACTGACAAC
>DATGXQ010000412.1:0-2256 GCA_035298905.1 Nostocaceae cyanobacterium
GAGAATAATTCAGCTTGACTGTAAAAGTCTCTTTAATGCTGAATTCTGGATTCTGGATTCTGAATACTTACGGATTAAATCAAGATGAAAATTTACTCTCAAACTATTTTTATGTTGCAAGAATTTTTGAATTTTTGTTTGGAAATCGAATTTTATTTAAAGATTGCTATTAGTTGCACAATTGTTCAGTATCTCTTCTATGGATTATTGCACGATATCAAACTCAACTTTATAACAGAGGTGGTTTTATACTGGCTTGTTGGTTCTATCTCATTTTATGTTATCGGTTTTCTGATTGAGAAAGGAATCAAAAGGAATGATGTTTTATTAAAAAAAATAACCGTAAGAGTTAAGCAAGTAAAAAATCAACCATTTCCTTCATTTACTGTTCAAGGTATAATTACAGGGGAAATTAAGGCTATTATAGCGGCATTAATAATTTTGTATTTAGCTCCAGAAGTTCATAGAGGAAATAGCCTAACTCTAAATTTGGGATGGTTTTTAATGAGAATAGTTGTAGCTGATTTCTGCTTTTATGTTTGTCATTGGCTATTACATAGAAAATTTTTGCAAAAAATTCATTTGAAACATCATGAATTTCGTGATTCATCAAGTTTTGTGGCGGGATATAAAAGCCTCATTGAATATATTATTGTTATCATTGCAGATGTTTTACCAATCTTTATATTTGGATATGATATTACTCAACTTTGTGCATGGAGTATTATAGGCAATGCTTATAATTTAGAAGGTCATAGTTCTTTATCAGTATTTTTCATTTCCTCAGATTTTCATGACCTACATCATACTCATTTTCATGGAAATTATGGGATTCAAGGATTTTGGGATAGAGTGTTTAATACTCTGAATACTCCTACTTTTAAGCTGGGATTATTTTCTCCTGTGAGTATGATCAAATCTAAAATCATTAATCCTTCTATGACTATGGATGAATCTATCAAGTCTACGGAATAGTCATTTTAAAATTCTCAAGAAAAATATCAAAGTTTCGGCGTTGCTGAATTGGTGTATGATTTTGGAATGTAGAGCCGAGAATCCCTACCCATGGAACGTCTGCACGCCGTTTGTGAATGTATGCAAAATAATTCTCATCCCTAAAATCAGCAACGCCTAAGAAATTAGCTTACCAGTCCCTTAGATTTTAGCCACTCGTGGGCAACTTCTTCCACAGGACGGGATTGTTTATCTACTTGATAATTCATTTTTTGCATTTCTTCAGTAGATATTAACCCAGATAATTGATTAACTGCTTCCCGTAATTCTGGATATTGTTGTAAAATTTTTTGATTAAATACTGGTACAGCTTCATAAGGTGGAAAATACTTCTTATCATCTTCTAAAACGACTAGATTTAAAACTGGAATTAAACCATCTGTAGAATTAGCAGCAATTAAATCTACTTTCTTTTCTTGCAATGCTTGATACATTAATCCCAAATCCATTTGGATGGGAGGTTTGGTGAAATTGAAGCGATATGTTTTAGCTAAACCTGTATAACCATCTTCCCGTTCTAAAAATTCATAACCAAATCCTGCTTGCATTTGGGGTGTGTATTTAGCCAGTTCTGAAAGGGTTTTCACTTGCCATTTTTTAGCATCTTCACCGCGAATAATCATGGCAAAGGTGCTATTAAATCCTAAAGTGGGCATAACTTCTAATTGGAATTTTTGGGCATATTCTTGTTTTGTTTGCTCATAAACTTGTCGAGGATCACTGATGACTTTATTTTTTAAGATGACGGTATATGCTGTGCCTGTATATTCTACATAACCTGCGATTTTCCCGGTTTTTACGGCTTCATGACAAATAGAAGTCCCTCCTAAATTTAAGCGGCGATTGACTTTTAATTTAGTATGACTTTCAATTTGTTGAGCTAATAATTCTCCTAAGATAAATTGTTCAGTAAAATTTTTTGCTCCGATAGTAATTGTTGCCGGGGCTTGGCTAGAACTAAAGGCGATTAATCCGATTAATAATAAGGCTAATATCCCCAAAGCAACGGCAAATTGACGATTAAATTTGATTCTTTTTTCTTTTTGCTGTACTAGTTGCTTTTCTAATAATCCCAAGGCAAAATCCGCAACTAAAGCAATGATAGCGGCGGGTATAGCTCCGATGAGAATTAATTGATTATTAACTGTGGCAATGCCGCGAAAAATAAATACTCCTAATCCACCACCACCAATCGCCGCCGCAATGGTAGCGATGCCCACAGAAATGACTGTGGCTACTCTC
>DATGXQ010000413.1:0-2972 GCA_035298905.1 Nostocaceae cyanobacterium
GGAACTCACTGTGCTACCCGACTTGTATTGCCAACCACCAGTGAAATTTTCCGCTTTTAAGTTTGTGGGTTGTTGAGCAACAATATTACTATTTTGGTAAACGTTGGAACCTGAACCCAGCGTTACACTGGTCAAGTTTAAGGTTTTGGATACACCAAAATCAAAAAAGAGTCCTGTGAGCAAATCTGCTGGATTTGTAACTGCACTGGTGCTAGTATTGGTCAGTGTGACGGTTAAGTTATCGCCGTTAAATTGGAAATTGGCAGATGCATTGAGATTACTACCAGCTGAACCTGTAAATGTGATCGCATTTGCTTTAGGTATTTGCGAGGTCATCACCAGAGCTAAGGATGATAATCCGAAAGTTATGCAACTTAGTATTTTTTTAGAGGTTATCTGAGACACTTTTACTAAACTCCCTGAGATGGATAAAGAGTAATAGTTACTACTGCTACTTTCATTTTGCTGGAGAGAATACATTTAGTCCATATTTGCATTGCAACTTCACTAAAAATTTAATCAAGTGTAAAATGCGTTAAATATAGATAGTTTTATTGACACCACAATTCTCACGTACACTAAATATTTTTATTGAGCCAGCAATTTGATTTAAATACTGATAGTAATCATCCAGATAGAGTAAGGCTTTTAGATTAAATGTTGCTAATTAATAAGCTCGTTTTTAGGGAATATTATTATTAACTTCAATCTAAATCTGATGTGCTTAAGTGATAATCTAACTCTACTGGTATGAATCTACAAAAAAAATACCGCAAGTTTTAACAAGACGGTATTTTTCACTTTTAATTACTAGTAAATTTCCGGTACTTACTTGCTACCGGCAGCATATTCAATCAACTGACCTAAACGATCGCGTAGGGTTTCTAAACCTAAACGCTGACTGGCAGAAATAAACACTGCTAAAGGAAATTCTTCTTGCGCTAAAGCTAAAGTCTCACTATTTACTTGATCTATCTTATTAAAAGCCACTAAAGCCGGGCCTGGTGTGACCGGCATTTGAGCAAGAATTTCCCTTACTGAACGAATATGACTTAACCAAGCTGGATGGGATAAATCTACTAAATGTAGTAAAGCATCCGCTTCTGTAACTTCCTCTAAGGTGGCACGAAATGCATCCATTAAGGAAGTCGGTAACTCGTGGATAAACCCTACAGTATCGGTGATCAAAATTTCCTGAGATTCCCCTGTTTGCGGGTGGGGAATGACTAGACGACGAGTTGTAGGGTCAAGGGTAGCAAAAAGCTGGTCGGCGGTGTAGACTTCAGCGTTAGTTAGGGCATTAAGTAAAGTAGATTTACCAGCATTGGTATATCCCACTAAGGCGACTGAAGGAATATCCCGATGTTGTCGCCGTTGACGTAACCGCGATCGATGTGCTTGGAGTTGGGTGACTTCTTGCTGTAGCCGGGAAATCCGTTTTTGAATAGCCCGGCGTTCTGTTTCCAGTTTGGTTTCACCGGGGCCTCGTGTCCCTATACCGCCCCCTAGTCGGGACATGGCGCGTCCTCGTCCAGTGAGTCTGGGCAGCATATATTCTAACTGCGCCAGTTCTACCTGTAATTTACCTGCACCAGATTGGGCGCGTTGGGCAAAGATATCTAAAATTACTTCTGTGCGATCGACAACCCTGACACCAATTTGGGTTTCCAGGTTGCGGACTTGAGCTGGTGACAAGTCTCGATCGAACACGATGAGGTTTGCCCCTAAAGTTTGGGCTGTGAGGGCAATTTCTTGGACTTTACCTTCACCAACCACTGTTTGGGGATGAATGCGCGATCGCTTTTGTTGCAATGTTTGTAATACTTCACCCCCGGCAGTATCAACTAACCGCGCTAATTCCGCTAAGGTATCTTGGAATAGTTGCGGAGTCATATCATCGGTGTAGACTCCCACAATTACCACGCGATCGTGATCCGCATCGACCTGTTGAGCAATGTTTTCGCGCTGGAATTCCTCTTCTAGACTAGCTACCAAATCTAGAAAATCCTGCTGTGCTATGGCATCTACACTCAATGGCGGCGAAACATGGGAATATAAAGCTGAATCATGGCTACTCATTCCTCCAGCTTTAGCTAACACTAATTGTTTGTTAGCCGCCACCAAATGAGCTAAATAAGCTTCTTTTACATAGCCAGTCGCGCCACCACCGCGCCGAGTAAATCCTGTGCCGGTAATATTCAGAATTACTAACGCATCTAAACGTTGTAGCGCCATAGCCGTTAAAGCTGCCTCATTAGGCGGTTCTGGCTTGAGATGGGTAGCTAGACAACGAATACCACTCAGACGTTCTGCACCATAACGGGGCAGTTCTAGAGGTGGGATTTGAGTTTGACGCACAGTACCTACCCCGACCCGAATCACTTGACCGCGACGATTGAGGTAGGCACATACAGGCTGATTAATTTCCGTACTAATAGCCGCCAGCCGTTGGGCGAATTCAGCCGTCGTGATGCGATCGCCCGGAATACGCTGGTGATAGAGTCGCTGTAGTTGTTTTAGCTGACTCGACTTTAAACCTTGGAGATTACCGAAAATAGTCTCGATAGGCATTACTGACCAGTTAACTGGCCCCCCGAATCCTTCTTTGTCTATTCTACAACAGGCTGATTAGTGCCAGTCTTCTCTTGTGGATGATGCCAGTTTGCATACTGTCCACAAACGAGTAATTTTAGTGTATTTTAGTGTTATGTGCATCTACCTTTAAGCCAATGATCACTAACAACACCCCATCAGAACACAGGGTAGTCCTAGAAAATATTAGCTGGCATACTTACGAGAGTATGTTAGCGGATATCGGGGAAGACCGTTCTTATCGATTGACCTATGACCAAGGAACTCTAGAGATAATAACTCCTTTGTTGTTCCATGAGCATTGGAATCGGGTATTAGAAAGGTTAATTTTTGTGTTGGCAGAGGAGTTAAATTTAGATATATTTCCCCTGGGGTCAACG
>DATGXQ010000414.1:0-15151 GCA_035298905.1 Nostocaceae cyanobacterium
TATTCTAAATCCAAAGAGATGCTTAAATTGTCTATTCGCTTAGTCATATATTATCTTAAGTATCGTACTGTGCCAGTACCAGCTTAACAGAGTGTTAACTAGTTGCCTGGGCATCTTTCATACCGCATTTATGCAACGCCAATTATTCATCTAAATTCTGGGCATACCTGGTTTGTAGAAAGTCATTCTGCAACGGATGACAATTTAATTCTCTATGCCAAAGACATAATTAACACAATTCCGGTTAATTCTTGTTCACGATGTAAGTATTTTGGTGTTTCTACAACAGGCAACAACTGGGATGAACCACGGGAATCTGAACCTTATTGCGGTCATCCTGATGAAAATGTAAAAGATGGTTTTTACGACGGATGCGAAAGTAATAAATCAGAGAATGAGATTTACATTGCGATCGCTTCCCAATGCCCCGGTTATGAATTTTATGATTGGGCTGCCGTTGAACAAGCGCGAGTAGATGCTGAATACCAAGAATACTTACAATCTGAACAATACGGACTTAATTTAGCAATTACTCATCACGATAACGACCCCTTCTACATTCCTGTTCCCGAAGATAGAGATTAATTATTACTTGAATGGTTGTGGTAAACCCTTGAATATTACAGCCTTTCTAGAATAATTCTAGGTTTTTTAAGAGAGAAGTAAATATGAATTAATCAGTTTGTAGTGGAGTAAACATGAAATCACTCATGCAAAATAAAATGGTTGATATTGAAATAGGGGTGCTACCAACGATTGCTGATTTATCTAAAGATGACCTAAGAATGTTGTGCTTGTTTTTATTAGGTGCTAAGGAAACCGGGATAGAGTACATTAAACCCAATTTGTGGAAGCATTGCAAAGTTTTGTCGTCTTATCATAAGGTTCAACTTTTGGCGATCGCTGCTGAAAGAATGTACTGGTTATCTTGTAATGACTTGCAAGATGCCGACCTGGAATTTTCTGTAGAAATGCTCCCCGGAAGCTTTGTGAAATCGTCTGACGATAGCGACTTCTTTACTGATGCATCCCAAGATATTGAAGAGTTACTAGCAATTTGCTAAATATTTGTTCCCTATTAATGGTTGGCTACCGCTCCAAGATTTTGATGATTGAGTTTAGCTCAAATGAGTATTTACCAAGCTACCGAAAATCGGGTTTACAGAAATTTCCAGATTTTTATCTTCAAGAAACCCGAAAGCAGAAATTACCGGTTCTATTGGATTTCACCGTTGGGGCATCGCAGTAGTGCAAAAGAAGGAGTTGAATTTATAAATGAGACTTTTCAATATGCTTTTGAATTGGTTGATGTGATTTTGGAGAGTTTGTAATGAAACCAAAACAGGCTTTTATGGGATGGGCGACCGAATGCCCGTTCTGTAATCAAATAAACGTTGTTGGCTGCTTTAATGCAACCCAGTCACCAAGAATTCTGAATAACGGAGTTGTTGAAATTGGAGAGAGAACCTGCATTCATTATTTATGTTTGTCTCATGCAGGGATAAAGTCAGTTCCAGAAATGATTCTTAGAAAAGGAGAAAGAGAATTGTGATACACGAATTTGAAAGATTGATAAGACTTGCAGATTTAGCACATACATCGGGAATGCCCCATGAAAAATTAAACTTATTGCAACAAGCGCATCAGAAATATTTGGAATTTTATTACACGACTGATTGGGAATCTAGGTTAAAGTTTATGCAACAACAATTTGAAATGAACTTGTTATTACGGATTGACAAATTAGCTAATTCTATTAATTCAATTGTAATTGATGAAACCCACGGGGACTAAATGGCAGAAGTTTACTTATTTATTAGTATGGCGGAGTTATCAAATAATCCTGTTATCAAACTTCGCTTTTTATTAAAAGCATATATTTGTTATATGCAACTGTTTGGGGAGTTTGAGAGACTTCCTGATGAGGAACAACAAGCAATAAATGAAGATAGATTTAGAATTAAATTATGGAATCAAATTTTGGAACTGCGGCGAGAATTGAAGCGATCGCCCAAGCCTAATAAGTACACACAATTAGAGTTATTTAATTATGAACCGGAATAGAGGCTTTCACATTATTACATTCATTCTTCCAAACCATCCCTGCAAAATTACCTTTGGATGGCTGCTCAAAAAAGGCAGAAGATGGAAAGGCATGAGTATACAAATGCTTTTTCTTAAATTACTTCTTCAGTATCGGAATTTAGAAATTACATTTTCTTTACTAGAACAAATTGAAAATGATGTTTTGGAAATTACTAACCCTGAATATGACCAAATTGTTGATGCAATTTGTGAGGTTCTGGAAATAGATAAAAACTATGCACAGGAAATTAGGAATCAAACCTTGGCTACCGCTTGAGGAGCTTAGATTAGAGAGGTAACTTATGGTTTCTCGAAAAGAAGCAGATTTTCTAAACTTTCATTTTGAAAACGCACCAAGTCACATTAGTCATGATGAAACTGAAGTTCCCGATTTATCCGTAGAACAAATAAATGAGTTAGCTAATGAGCTTGCGAAAAGTTGGATAAATGGCAATCATAAACACGTACTGTCAGAGATTACTAAATACTTTAATTATCGACACGCTTGGGGAATGTATTTGTTAGTCAGCATTTATGAACAGCTTCCAGGTGCAGACCAGCGAACCATGAAGAAAATGTTTGTCAACAGATTCTAGTTGTTTGTGATTAATGTTTATGGGATTCCCACACCAGGGTTTCCCGTTTTTTATGAGGATTTTGTTATTATGGCTAGAAGAGAACTGGACTTTTATAAAACCCACCAAGGGTTAACTAGAAAGCTTTTAGAAACAGTTAGTATTTCTGGGAAAACTCTTGAATGTTGTGCAGGAGACGGAGCGATCGCTAATATAATTCCCACCAATTTAGTTTGGACGAATGATATAAATCCTAACCACAACTGCGATTACTCCCTAGATGCCACAAAACCAGAATCCTGGCAGCAATTCCCCAAAGTTGATTGGGTAATCACCAATCCCCCGTTTTCAAATGCTTTAGGAATCCTGGATTTAGCCTATCAACATGCAGATGTAGGCGTGGCATTCCTGTTAAGGCTGTCATTTATTGAACCTGCGGGGGTGCGGGCGGGTTATCGGAATGAGTGGTTGAAAGCACACAAACAGAACTTCTCTAATTTAATAGTATTTGGGAATCCCCGACCCAGTTTTACCAATGAAGGTAGTGATTTTGCAACTGTTGCTTGGATGGTGTGGAGGAAAAACCATAGTGGTAGGCTGGATTATGAACCTGTTGATGATTGGAAGAAATAAAAAAACCTCCTAGTATTTGGTTACAGTCTGTTAAAGTGTGTTAAATAAATTGACTTTAGTTGATTCGCATTTACGTAGTAGGGTTTACTTAATCTTGAATTGAAAAACTTTACACGCAAGGCTAATCAATGTCTGGAATTAATCATCTTTTCAATAAAACAGGCACAATTACTAGAAACATAGCAAGAGCTTTAACGATGTTGTCTATTGTGTTGTTTGTAATGACCACAGGTGTTCAGTTTGCATCTGCTGCTAAAGTGCCTGTTTGCGAAGCGCTTAGATTCTATGGAAATGCAGCATACGAAGGACTTTGCAAAAACCTTAGCACTGGTACTAATTGGGTTTGTGAATTGGCAAGCAGTCCTGACGTTCACACTACATTCAACAATGACACTCGATTGCATCTTACGGTAAGACCTTGCCCAACTGGTGAGCGATCGGATCTTGCAGGAAACTGGCCTCGCAATCTTAAGATCGAGACAGGACAGCCAACAACTTTGTGTAATGTCAGTGTTCAAAATTATGTTAATCGTTTCAATGTAGTTAATGAAATGCCGGCTGGTGCAGAGCCGACGCGTTGTAGAGCAGCTTTTGTTGCCGCTAGGGAGAGAGGAAGAATATCTGGAGAAGTAGCAAAATTTTATCTAAACCTATGTGGCTCTCCTGTTAATCCTGAAAAGGCTAAAGACGAACTTAAGGACTGTAAATAAAATTATTGAGTATTTTAAGTTAATCCCTGTTGAGAAATCAGCAGGGCTTTTTTATGGTCTTTGAAAACCAAATTGCTACCGCTTTCAGATTGTGTGGTCTAATTAATCAAACAAACCCATGAAACCAAACCTATCTGAACAAGAAGCTGCAAATCTATCTCATGCTTTAGCGCATTTTACTGGTAGCGATGAATTATATAAACATTGGCTGGGATTTCAATATACCGATGGAGTTAAGTATTTAGCTGACCAAGCACAGTGCTACTGGTTGATAGATTTAATTGGTTCTTATCAACCTAAATTGAAGAATGAAAATTCTCAGCTTTGGATAGTAGTCGTTGGGAGTAATCACCCATTTATCAAACCAAAGCCCGGAAAAGATGCTGTAATCACTTGCTGGAATAAAAAACCAGACCCTAATGTAAAACCATTACTAGCACAGCATGAAAATACTGATTTTCCTTTTCAGGAATTTAAACTTTACTTGAAAGATAAAATCTTGTTGTTACCAAGTGAATCTTAGGTTGGAGTTATTTTTAGAGGTAAAATACTGGTAGATTCTAGGATTTGCCAGTATTCAAAAACCAAATTGCTACCGCTTCAGGATTTTAGTTTTAGGAGACAAAACAATGAGTAATAATCTTGAACCAAAACCAGGGTTTACAAAGTTTGTAAAGAATGTTGACAAAGATGAAAATTATGAATTGAAAGAAGGCGAATATTTCGGAAATCCAACAATAAACGGAAAAATTGTGACTGGAGAAAACAATACAAATTTAAAAGGGGTTTATAAAGATGTAGATTTCTTGGAATATCCACACAGTGAAGATTATCATTTTTAAGGTATCAAAACAAATATACCAATGAACTTCGGGTTGTTGGTATGTAACCAAATTAAAAAATGAAGGTAAACCCATGCGTCAACAAGTTGAAATAATTATCGGAACTGACGGAAAAGCGCAAATTAAAGTGATTAATGGGAATGGGGTAAACTGTGTTGAATTGACTAAACAATTAGAACAAGATTTAGGCATTGTGTCAGGCGATCGCACCCTACTCCCAGAATACCAAAACCCCCAATTCAACCAACAATCGAATCAGCAGGATAATAATTTATGGAGTTAGATTTACAAAATTACCCAGTTCAACCAAAACCTTGTGAGGGATGTCCATTTGCTGGGAAAAACCCAGTTCAAATTTCCAGCAGCTACTATTGTGAATTACTCAATAATCTTTTGGGCGATGAAACTGGAATAGGACAACACCTCTGTCATTCTGTTGATAATAAAGCAATTTGTAGGGGAGGCAGGGATATTCAATTACGTTGGATGTGTGCAACTGGGGTTTTATCAGAACCAACTGACGAAGCTTTTAATAATTTTACTCAGACATTACAAGAAAGTTAGTTATGGTACAAAACACAAAACACCTCTGTCATGTTCCGGGCTGTAATGTGGAAGTTCCCCCAAAATTATTAATGTGCAAACCCCACTGGAATCTTGTACCACCATTATTAAAAGCTGAGGTTTGTAGGTGTTATCGTCCAGGTCAGGAAATTACCAAAACCCCGACTGCGGAATATTTGAAAGCTTCAAGACAGGCAATTAACTCAGTAGTGGAGAAAATTAGAAATGCTAAAAATCAAAAGCCTGGTCAGCAACTTGGTTTGGAATTGGATAATCCTAGTTCAGAAAATTAACTTTTGGCTGTTGATTGGGGTGGCGATCGCTACTACCTTTATAGCCAAATTTTTAGCATCTTTAAAAGTAGAAGTACACATTGCTTTTCCCGACTCTTTGCCAGTATTTATCATTCATGATATTGCAGAATACTTGTTTAAGGATTCAGCATTACTTTTGGTCGAATGCCACCAAATTGAATTATTTTTGGAGCTTGTCAATGACAGATAATGCAGAACCTCTCACTCCACAAGAATATTCTAATTTTCTCAAAGGGTTGTCGCACTTAATGTTTAGTAATTTACCTGAGTCGGAGAATATGGAAAAATCATTGGAGATTGCACAAGGTAAACTTAAAAAGATTCCTGTCCAGAATGTTGATGAATTTATTGAGGCTGTAAAATCTTGCAGTGGAGTAGACCATCCTTTGATAATTTCTATCTTGCGTGGTGGGTTGATGCTAACTGAAGATTACCAAACTATTGGAGAAATGTTCTTGAACTTGGGTGAGGTAATTGGTTCTAAGTATATTAACCAATGTTTAGCGATCGCTCTGGAGTTTCAAAAAGCAATATCTGATAATTACCCAGTAGAAATAGAACCGGGAATTAGTTCCGATTCTGAAATTTCTGAAACAAATAGTTCTGATTCTGGGGATTCCCAAATAAACTATAAAACTTTCAGAGTATGAATTTGTTCGCTATTGCAATAATCGCAAATTTACTGAACCCACCACAAACGCCCGTATTGTGGGAAGAAATTGAAAGCGAATGCTCAGAACTTCAAAAAGATTTGCTAGTAGCACAAGATGGGGATTGGGTGTTAGCGGGGCTTCCCGTAGGTCATAACTTACCAGAAAGTGATGAATTGGTTTATCGAGCATGTCGTTTAGGGTCAAACAAAATCAGGTTAATGACTCCAAGTGAATTTCGGGAATTAAACAAATCTACAGGAGAGTAAAATATGTCGCACCTGACAACTGTTAAAACCATGATTAATGATGCTGGCGTTTTGGAGTCTGCTATAAAATCAGTAATTCAGGAATCCCAAGAGTCCAAAGATATTAGGCTGCAACATTGCAAACTAGAGAAAAATGCACCTTTACGCTACTGGTGGACAAACATAGAAAACTGTGACTTTGTGGTTCGGCAGGGGGATTTGGATAACGAGAGGCGATCGCACTCCCAAGACTTTGGTTTTGTGAAATCCGAATCCGGTGAATTTGAGTTTGTCAGTTTTGATGAAAGCCGGGGGGTTTCTGGGTGGTTCTTGCAGCAGATAAAGCTTGAGTATGGGAAGCAGAAGGCGATCGCATCCCTCAAAAATCAGAATTTCGACATTGAGAAGGTTGAGGTTCTACAGGACGGACAGATTAGAATTTTGGCAGGAAAGTGGTAACAATAGATTTAGGTTGATAATTTATTAGTACGTTGTAAGCCTCTTTTGGGGCTTATTTTTTTATGGGAATTTTGATGATGAGAGCAAAGAACCTAATAAATATGCCAATCTTGACTACTTGATTCTATGTGTTCTTTAAAGATGAGTGCCGTGATGAAAATAAAGTTAATTTCTAGCTTAATTTTTCTCTCGAAATAATATTTTTTTAATGCCGCTCATCCTATTGCATTTGATAAATATTGTTATAGAATAGATTCGTTTGATACTAAACCAGATTCATTCAGGGAAAATATATGGAAACAACTCTAACCAATAAGACCTTTACTACTTTAGCCCGTGCGATTAGATACGATGGCAGCAACGAATGGGGTGGTACAGAATCCAGTAGTCCGAATAAATTAATATTTGGGACAAGCAAAAATTCTACGGTCACAGAAAACTTATTCGGCACAAGCCCAGATGCTCTAAAAAAACAACTCTATTCTTGGCATAAATCTGTAGCTAGAACTTTTGCCAAAGAGGGATACGGTGACGTGGTTCCCGATGATTACAAAGCCCCAGCAATCGAAAAATTTAATGTTGCAGAAGTACCCTTAAATCAAATTATTGGGCAGAAAACCGAAGGGAATGTAGTTGAGTTGTTGCAAGCGATCGCTAAAAACTACCCAGATAAGTGCAAAGAAGTTTTTGGTGAGCAAATCAAACTTCCCGAACCATCACAAAGCCAAACCCCTTGGACTGAAGTCTCCAATGCTGCCCAGTCAATAACATTCTTTAGCGAAGTTCACGAATTATTTTCAATGGGAGAATCCAAAGTCTTTAACGTTAATGGAGAAGGCGACCCCTACGATACTACTGTTTTAGTATTAAAAACTCAAGACGGGGTTGCTTACGGCAGAACATTGTTAGTTAGAACCTAATAATTTTTGACCTTTAAGCTTTGAAATTTATTCCAGCCCTGAGTAAAGAACTTGGGGCTTAATTATTAAGGAGCAAGTAAAATGGCAACAACATCCAAAACAACAACTCAACTTGTAGCTTTTGAACAGCCTGAATACCAAATCACTGAATCAGGCAATTGGCTTTCTGTACCGATTAGGGTTGTTCGCACTGGAGGCAGCGCCGGGGAAATCTCAGTTAAAGTTTCAATTCGGTCCGATAAAAAAACTGGTGATAGTGGAACAGTCGGTCGGGATATAGAAAAGCTCAATCAGGTGCTGACCTGGGTGGACGGGGACTCTACGCCTAAAACGGTAAATATTAGTCCAGTAGTTGATGCTTTTGATGAGGGAGAGGAATCCCTTACGTTATCTCTAACAAGTGCCAAAGGTGCAAAGATTGGAACTCTCAAAACTGCAAAATTGGTGATTGTAGATGATGAATTACCGATCGCTGACTTAAGAGATTCCACTTTAACAATAACAGCCGTTACCAATAGAAACAGTGAACCTCAAAAAGTCAAATTGAATGTTTTTCAGCTAGTTCGATATGTTACCGAAAAGGCTAAGGAAGGTTTAAGCATTAATGTAAACAACTTAGTCAAAAAAACACCAGCAATTATTCAATTTGGGGGAATAGAACTTGTTGAACAGGGCGCAAGGGTTTTCCCACGTTCTTGGGCTGAAATTCAAGTAAATTTTTCCCAAAAACCACAAGGATTTACAGCTTACATTTCTAATTCTGGTTTCCAGGGATTGTTGGAAGTCAGGCTCGGTAGTCCTGTAGGTGAAGTTATTGGTTCGACACCAGTTAATGGTAATCAAGACTTTTATCAGTATTATGATATCTGGTTTGATACTAACAAAATTAAAGCTCTGGAGGGAAAACAACTATTTTATTTAGTTGATAAATCCCCCAAAATTGATTATTACGTAAAAGAAATTGAGTTAAAGCTAGAATCAGGTGATTTAGACCATGCTTTTGTGATTAATGACAAAATTGTTAGATTTCATAAACATGGAATCAAAAATATAAAGGTTATTGCTGTCGAAAATACCAATTATGATTTTAGTAAAGGCATAGAAGTACAAACCTGGACATCAAACCCTAATCAGTACAACCCATCTGATAATAGAATATGGTTGAAGAAAGTCAACTTAAATGAGTATTTTTCTGTAGAACTCCAACAAAATAGTTTGCCGATTGTGGGGCTGTTTGCGTGGGATAAGAAAAATAATAATTATAATTCTGAAGGTTTTTGGAAGGCTTGCAAAATTTCATTAGAACAAGACTTAGAAACCTTAATTTTGAAAATTGTTGGCTAGATGATAAACCGAACCGCAATACTTGTTTTTTCATTGAAAAACCCCCAGTGACGGGGGATTTTTATTAGCCTAATAGTAATAAAATCAGCTAAAGACTATTGAAAAAGATACTTAAGTTCAGGAACATTCTCAGCCTCTGTCCATGTTTGAGTAATTTGTGGATTCCAAACCAATGTTTCAGGTTTTAGTCCTGTTGCAATTAATTGGGATTCTATTACTTGTTGAGAACTTTGTCCAGAAACCGCCATGTACCAAATTCTATCGGGTTGGACAGCCGCTACTACCGGGATTGGGGGAGGCTGAATTACTTGAGTTTGAGTGTTGGCATCAGCTGATTTTTTAGACTCCAACTCCCCATTCGTCTCAGAATCAGAAATCAAACCCTCAAAATCTGGTTGAATTTTTGAAACCAAAAAAGTTGAAGGATTAAATCTTGCAAATCGTTTTTCCTTTTCTGGAAGTGGTTCTCCGGTTTGGGGATTATTCCCTCCCACAACCTTATCTTCCGGCTGGAAATTTCCAAGAAGCGGAATGGTTACAGATTCCCCGACTGATAGGCAATCGGTAATAAACTGAACAACTAACTTTAAGATATCTTTGGCCGCTTTCTGTGAATATGGGCTATTTCTTTCTACATATTCAGCTATTGAAGACATTGAGCTATTAGCAGTCATATTTTTACCCTGAGCATCAGATACATTGTGATTCAATTATAAGTTGATTTTACGATTTGGGTTTAATAATCGGTTTGCTTGGTTTAGGCGTTAGGATTTCTCGAATATCTTCTTCACTGAGACTAGGGTCAATTAAGGTTGCCAGCATAGTTTCTTTGGTTCTTGAGTTAAACCGCACAGAATAGATTTTCATTTGCCGGGTTTCCCCAAGTTGAAGATATGCCCGATATTTGTCGCTAATTAACCCTAAATGATGAAATCCTTTCTGAGTTCTTGCTCCATCCCAAGACATTTCTACAGCTAGTTGTTGTTTCCCATTTCCTGTATACAAGTAAATTCGAGTCTGAACTAACTGCCCAACCCAATGTTTACCTTGTTTAGCTGCCCATTTACCGTAGTTGCAAGCATAAGCATTAAAGTAATCTTCAGGCTCGGAAAATCCTTCCTTAATTTCCCGAATAATTTCATCACTCCACATGCTGAATACCAACCCAGCATCACCGCTTTGGGCATCGTGAGCCACACGCCAGTAAGCCGCAGCCCATGATTTGGGCGTAAACAATTCACCATTTTTATCCTTGAAAGTCAGAATCTTTTCAACCCAAGATTTAGTGAGTTGGGAGACTTGCCGAATACGCTGGGTGCTGCCATCATTGAGGACTTTCCAAGCGATCGCTTCCTTCATCGCCTCCCGATACCGATTCCGATGGTCAAGAGCATATTTTAACTGTTCTTCTGCAACCTCAACATCCCTAAACAAAACATCTTTATAGAAATTAGGGCGATTATCAACTGCTAATACTGGCTGTTTCCAATAACTATTAACCAGCTTCACCAACCGAGAAATAGTATCTTGGGCATCCGGGACAACATTGCAAGAACGGGAGTCATAGGTTTCTTCATTCTTGAAATCTGCAAGCCACGGCGCAACAGCTTTTATTTCATCCAGATATTTCTTAACAAAATCTAAACCTGGTTTGTTATTGGGGTATGCGGATTTAATTGAATCTACGGCTATCTGTAACTGCTGAGACAAGAAATCAATCAACCGCATTTCCTGGGGTTCTTTCTGTTCACCGCCCGCAGGGATAAGCAGGACAACATTTTCTACATTTGCCGATCGCATCCTGGCCAACAAACTGGCCACAATCCCTGTCATGTCGTTCATGGACCGAATTGCAATTTGCTGGAGATTCCCCTTGAGCGCTACCTTGGGGAATTTAACAGTTGCTGGGGCATCACTAAAGTTTTTGATTGCCTCCGTTATGTTGGGATATAGGTACGCGGGCATCAACTGAACAAAATCCCCGTCAAAATCCCGTCCCAGCGTCAGAAATAGTTTGGTAGGGGCGGCGATTATCCCTGTGGCGTTTACAAAATTCCCTTCGTGCCGGTTCTCCCAAACCTGGATATCTCCCCAGTGCCTCATCGGGTTACAGAAAACAATGTATTCACCTTCTTTGAAATCCGGCGCACAGAACACCTTTCTACCTTTTACTCTGCCTTCTGGAGTAATGACGTGATAGTGAGCCAAACTCTCATCAGGCTGGGTCATTAATGAATAAAACCGGACACCCGCACTTTTGGCCAGATTTAACCAGAGGCTTTGTAGTCGTTCTTTCACCCGCCGCACAACATAAGGATGAAGCAGCAACCGCCCGCGAGTGTCGTTCATGATAATTTTCATCATCACGTTTTCGTATTCGGCGATCGACTGCAAATCTTCTTTCTGTTCTAACTCCGCCGCAGCTTCCTCCTGACTAACGCGGAGAATTGCAGCTAGTTCTTGAATATTGTTCCAGGCTCGACTAAGTTCTTCACACTTTTTGATTAACCGGGAGATAATTTTATCTTTCTCTAAAGTCTCCCAACTAAACCATTGGAAAATCATCCAGCCCAGTTTGACACGCCGCTCCTCAGCTTCAAAAACCAGACCCATTAATAATTTATCCTGGTAATTTCCAAGTGCTGGTTTATTGCCTTTGAGTGAAGATAAAGGAATTACTAAATCTGCATCAAAATTATCTAATTCAGGATAATAACTAACTGTTCCTTTAGCAACCCAATTATTACGTAAACCAAACCGAAATTGTATTGGTCTGCCTTCATCGACATAATCAGTTGAGATTTCCTCGCCTGTTTCCGGGTCGGTGTATTCTCTAACAGGCAACCCCAAAAACTGCATTAATTTCTTACTAGCCTTAGCGTGGCAATCCCCAGTTTTCCAGTTTCTGTTATTTGTTGGGTCGTCTAGTTGTTCCCCGTCAACTCTATTTTCGTCATCAACAATAATATATTTAATATTTGAGTAAACTAATTTTTTACAATCTGTGTGCAAAATTGAACCATAAATTATTTTTTTCCACTCATCTTTTTCCGGGAAATAAGCCCCAAATACTTTTTTGTTAGCTGCTGTAAACCGCCCGTGGTTTCGGTTTCCTGATGCTCCATCTAGAAAGTAGACTGTTCCGCCTTCGTCCTGAAAGGGGTTCAAAACCCGCCAATCTAATTCGGTTGTAGGAATCTCCATAATAGAAAATCCAACTGTTGGGTGCATCCCGATTAACAGGCAATTTTTAAGTTCAACTTCTGGGGCATTTGACCATCTTCTTTTCTTACAATCCCAAACCCGCCAGATTGCTTTGGTTCTGATTTCCCCGGATTGACCAGTGCCATCACTGCTAACCTGGTGAATGCAGTTCATAAAATTAATAGCCATTTTTACCCGTCCTTGATTACCCTTGAGTGAAAAATTCCAAACTACAAATTAAAAATTACTAATTCAAGATTAAAAATTACCCTGAACAAAATCTAATTGAGAAATTGGTAGCCACAAAAGTTCGGCTGGTCCTTTTGGGATTGGAACGGGGGCGGCTGCTGCTAATTCGGATGTCAAATCAAACGACTGCTTCTGTTGTTTACCGTCAAACGAAAACCCATAAATAAATTGATAATTTTTGTTTTCGGATTCATTAATTAATTGCTGCCTCAGAACCCCCAAATCACCAAGCTTATCTGTCAGATTCCCAGATATTTCCGCAAATACTAAATCGGGAATTAAATTATTACTATTACTAGAATTACCGGGATTACTGGAAATACCAGAATTACTAGAATTGTCAAACGGATACCCAGCAACCGCCACGTAATCCCCAATCTCCACCCGTTGGGACATCTTGATGGCAGCAATCACCAGCACCGCAGCACAAATAATGTAAGGGGCATAAGTTGTTAACAACGCCCAAGCACCAGTAAAAAGCCCTGTTGAGTTCCAAATTGCAGGTAAATTACTACTAATACCCCGGAGGATTCCCCCAATGGTGTGCCTGATGGCATCAATACCAACTGCATTTAAACCCTTTAAAACAATAGCTGTTGTAGTTTGAACGAGTGCGTTAATCGCACCAACTGGTACAGCAACGGCTTTTAATATAAATGTACTGAGAATAGATGAAGTTAAAGCGTTAATAATACTGATAAGTTGAACTCCTGCCACCGGTGCGATCGCCCCCGCCCCCGCAACACCCATTCCCAGATTTGCAACAGACGGGGCTACCCCAGCAAACTGCATCTTTAAACTAGCGGGTTGAGCAGTCACGGGTTTTTCGTAAGTGGGTTTTTTGACACCCTTGATCTTCCGTTTTTTGAATCCCAATATTTCGGCCAGCTTTTTCATCAGCCGACTGAATTGCCGTTTGGCACTATCTACAGCCGAATCCCAAGCATTACTAGCATCATCAAACAATTGCTCTAGCCAGGATTTATTGGTTTCTTGTAAAGCCTTAAATCGTTCTTCCGGGGAATCTCCAATTAGACCATTATAATCATCAACTGAATCAGCTATTAACTGATTATTCAAAAAGATATTATGAGCGATCGCTGCACCATTCCCTACCTCTACATCTTTTGGTCGTAATTTAATATTTTGGGCTAAAGATTCCCCTCTTGCTGCCAGTTGAGTTCCTTTATATTTAGTAGAGTTAAAAGCTTTATTTGCACCGTAAGCAGTGGCCAATAATTCAACCGAAGAACCCTGAACCAATTGGTCGAGTTCATCCTTGGGAATGAAATCTATTAAATTTTTGATGGTGGGGATAGTGTCAAGTGCAAATTCTACAGGCTTAAGAGAACCGAACCATTCACTGGGCGATCGCACCGCCGAAAGTACGTCATCTGGGACAATCAGCCCCCCTTTACGAATCCACCCCGCCTTATCAATTTGGGCAATCAGGTCGTCACTCATAATTATTTGCCACAGTACAAAATTACTAAGACGACTATTCTATCAATTAATTTCTAATATTTGGTGGTAAGAAGATTAGTAAAAACTAAATAAAAAAAGCCACCTGGAG
Organism: Nostocaceae cyanobacterium; assembly: GCA_035298905.1. Taxonomy (GTDB): domain Bacteria; phylum Cyanobacteriota; class Cyanobacteriia; order Cyanobacteriales; family Nostocaceae; genus DATGXB01. The sequence continues at coordinate 14,371 of DATGXQ010000414.1, forward strand.
GTGACTGTAATTTACTAGAATATTATGATAATTAAATTCTAAACTTTTTCAGATTCAAGTTTAGCCAATCTATCGCACTCCTCTAGTTCTGGTGTGGAATTGCGTTTCTTCCAAGTCCAGGTTACTTGATGCTGAGAACTTGCTAATAAATCATCCAGTTGTTGCCAGAGGTCGATATTTTTGCTGCGTTTCCAGCCTTTGGTCATAGTGTTGACTAGATACTGGGAATCAGAAATAATCTCGACATCGCATACATATTTAAGGACTTTTAAAGCTTCGATCGCTGCTGTCATCTCCATGCGGTTATTGGTAGTTCCAGCTTCACACCCACAAACAATCTTGGGAGCATGATTCGGATAGTCTGGGGATTTGATAATAGCCGCCCAACCGCCGCTACTATTTAATTGCCCATTCCCAGAACAAGCACCATCACAGTGGATGATGACCCTAGTTAGCTTTTTGGGTTTGGAATTGGAATCGGAATTGGAACTGGAATCGGAATTGGAATTATTTAGAATTTCCGAAGTAAAAGCAGACATATAAATCTCCAACAGAGCGTTAAAAAAAAAGCAGAGAACAAAAAGAACGCGGATTCCCTGCTCAAAGTCTGCTTGCGGTAGCTCTATATCTGTTTAATACCCGGCGTTGCATAAATGCGGTATGAAAGATGCCCAAGCAACTAGTTAACACTCTGTTAAGCTGGTACTGGCACAGTACGATACTTAAGATAATATATGACTAAGCGAATAGACAATTTAAGCATCTCTTTGGATTTAGAATA
>DATGXQ010000415.1:0-43750 GCA_035298905.1 Nostocaceae cyanobacterium
AGATGTGAATTCTACGACGGTGGGCTTGGGTGACGCGGGGAGGGGTGACGCGGGGAGAGGTGACGCGGAAAGGAAAAAGAGATATTTTTTCTTCTCTCCCCCCCTGAAATCTAAATTACATCTAACTTGCTTAATTTTGAATTTTGACTTTAGGATTCTACCGCTACCTTTATGCAAAACAAGATTTATCGTAGGTTGGGTTGAACAAAGTGAAACCCAACATTAAACCCAGGATAGTAAGTGGTGGTGTTGGGTTGCGTTCATTAACCCAACCTACAAGAATTAAATTAATATTCTTGACCATCAGGGGAGCGGCAGAACCCTAACTTTCTGAATTTTGTTGGCGAAGCCTTGCCGAAGGCTATTTTGAATTTTGAATTTTGAATTTTCAATTGGTATTACTCTTGAACTTTTGGTGGAGTAGCTGGTGCAGAGCCATCTTTGAGAATAGGTTTACGGGTTTTTAAGTCAAATTTGTGACCATGTGGTAAGATATGCAATTTTGCCCCACAAATTGCTAAAGGCTCATCTCTTAAAATTTTATCTAAATTGTTATATGTGGCTTCTGATTCATCGACAATTGTGACTGTACCTTCACCAATCACTTCAATTTGGTTATCAGTAATTGCCATTGCTGTATTTTCATCAATGCCAAAACCTAAAACTGCTGGTTCTTGAATTAAAGCAGAAATTAATCTTCCTAATCGTCCACGTTGGGAAAAATGCTGATCAATTACTACCCCTGGTAAGAAACCCAAACCAGTCCCCATTTCTACAACTTCAATGCGGGGATGAGTTACTGAATCACCCTCCACAATCATTTTATCTGGCATCACAGCCGCACCTGCACTAGTTCCACCTATGACCACACCTTCAGAATACTTTTTATGAATTGCTGCATCAATTTCAGTATCTTTGATAATACTAGTAATTCGTGCTTGATCTCCTCCTGTAAAAAATATTCCCGTTGCTCTGGCAATTGCTTCTAATGCTGTAGATGAAGCTGCATCTTCACGAGTTTCTGTATCAATAATCCGAACCTCTTTTGCTCCCAATCTTTCAAATACTTCAATGTATCTTTGTCCTATTTCTCTGGGTAGTTCGGTTGCTGCTGTCATAATCACAATATGCGCTTTTACTCCCCCAGCGCGACGGACAAACTCGCGCAATATTGGTGAGTTTCCATCTTTTTCTTCTGCTCCACCAATAATTACTAGCTGCCGTTTACCATTGCTCTCAACTATCATCTCAGCCATAACAAATCCTAGTTTAAGTTAATTAATCTTACTAAAACATGACACGTAAACAAGTAAATCAACTATTTGATAGATTAAAATTATTTGCACATCTTTGAGTTAATTCTAAAATTAAAAAAATAAATAAAAGGCAATCAAGAATTATTAATTTGTTCTCACTACAATCAATGCAAATATTTATTTTCTTATTAATTATCAAGCATGTTGGTGATTGCTAATTAAAGCAAATTAAATTTAGTCAGGTGTAATATGCCAGACTCCTATACAGTAAATTGATTAAAAATAACCGAGCTTGTTCTAGTGGAATATGTCTTGGTTTTCCTTGATAAACAATTTGATATTCGTTGATGTCGGGTCCATCCCCATAACCGGAAATTAGCTTACGGTGAAAGGCTTCTTCTGCTAATTGACGAACTTCATTTCTCAGTGCGGTTTGTGTGTTATCCATAATATGACTATCTCCTGAATGTCCTATACTATCTTTATAGATTAGATCAAGTATTACACCCTCCTATGGTTATATCCCGATTATGCTTAACTAGATATTAATTGAGGTAATACTAACAACCATAAACTTTACAGTAGGGAACAGGGAACTCTTAACAGGAAGGGTGAAAGTCTTTTAGCATAAAGCTTTGTTTTTAAAATTTGTACCTCATTTACCTGAAATCTGCTGTATATCTTTTATATCTCTGGTTAGATTAACAGTAGTTTTTCTTAAGCTAGTATCCTGCTCCGGTATATTTAGTTGGTGTATTTAGTAAGTATCTGAGTGTAGAGATTAAAAAGTAGCGATCGCCACTTCTACCCTTGCCGTACTAATGAGAGTAGTTATACCTTAAGATAGCTGTAAATTATAATAGATGACTTTAATTTAAGAGAGAAAAATTGTGTGATTATCGCTCAAACTTTCCAAGTCAGGATATCTAGCCAAAGGTTGAATATCAATGATTCAAGAACTAAGTACAGATGTGATCCGTATCAATGCCAGAAGAACTGATGTGTTTGATATTTTTAATCTCAAATACTACTTTGGCCCCAACCCATACTTAGAGACGGGAGCAATAGTATTTGATTTCGCTTTGACTGGATATCGAGAACCATTGCCAATCGAAAAGTATGTAGAAATTATAGGCGATCGCTATCCACATCTAGCAGATCAAACATATCAATCTTATGCTGACTTATTTGCTCGTACTGTTTCTGAAGTCAGTAAGTTGAATATGGGTTTACATCTTCATCGCTGGAGTGTAAAGTCACTTCCTAACTATGTCAGAATTGCTATACAATCCTTACATGAACGGACAAGTAGAGCAGTAGTTTATTTTGTTTGGGATTGGTGGGAAACTATCACTAATCAGGATGAATTTGCTTTTGATGAACAGTTAGTTAAACTACAAAATAGATTCCGAAGTTCTGTCTATGGTGGACCTACAGTCTACGCTTTATTGAGGACAGCCTATCAACAAGGTATACCCGCTTTCTATCTTTGGGAAGAGGGGTTAATGCAATATGGTTATGGTAAAAAACAAGTACGAGGAGTAGCTACAACCTTTGATTGTGACAGCCATCTAGATTCGGAATTTACTACCAGAAAAGACGATTGTAAAGCATTTTTAAAAAGCTTGGGTTTTCCTGTTCCTGAAGGGGAAATAGTTTATTCTGAAAAAGAAGCGATCGCCGTTGCTAGAGAAATCGGTTATCCTGTAGCTATTAAACCCGTGGTAGGTCATAAAGGAATTGGTGTCACTGCGGATGTACAAAATGCGAGAGAGTTAGAATTTGCTTATAACCGAGCAGTTTTAGCTATTCCTGAAAACCAGCCTATCCGCATCATTGTAGAAAAAAGTATATCAGGTAAAGATTTTCGTTTACTATGCGTTAATGGTAAATTTGTCGCTGCTACCGAACGTCGTCCAGCATCAGTAATAGGTGACGGATACTCAACTATTAAAGAATTAATTCGTCAAGAAAATCGTAAACCAGAACGTTGGGATACACCGACTTCACCGATGAATAAAATCGAAATTGATGAAGCAGTGGAACTGTATCTGGAAGAACAAGGCTTAAGATTAGATAGTGTCCTAGAGAGCGATCGCGTCGTTTATTTGCGGAAAGTTGCTAATTTATCAGCAGGTGGAGTTAGCATTAATGCTACAGACACAGTTCACCATGATAATATTATTTTAGCGCAAGATATCGCTCAACATTTCCGCCTCACCTGTTTAGGAATTGATGTCATATCTAAAAATCTTTCTGAATCTTGGAACTCTGGTAACTTTGCAATCATTGAAATCAATGCAGCACCAGGGGTATTAATGCACTTTAACCCAGCAGTAGGGGAAAGTGTGGACATTCCTACTCATATTCTCAATACATTTTTCCATTCTAGTCAAGATGCTAGAATCCCCACTATCACCTTTAATAAAATTTCCGTCTCTGACTTACAAACCATAATTGATCACATTCTGCTTCATCATCCTGACTGGACTATTGGTGCTGTTTGTCGTCAAGGACTGTTTATCAATCGCTCAGAAAAAGTATTGAGCAAAGATTATAATAGTAACTTGCAAACTTTACTACGTAATCCTCAGCTTGATTTACTCATTGCTGAATATTCAGAGCAGATTTTAGAACAACAGGGAATGTTTTATCATGGTAGTAATATTGTAGTTTTAGATAATCCTAGTGAAATAGAAATGATGTTGATTAGAGATATTTTAGAAGGTTTTCCGATAGTAATTAAAAAAGAAAAAGATGTCTCCATCCGTCGTCAAGGATTAATCGAAGATTACACTTTAGGAACAGAAGAACCTTTTAGCCGAGTTTATTTGAAGGAAATTAGCACTATTTTATAAGTTGTATATAATTAAGTCCCCGACTTCTGGGAGAAGTTGGGGATCTGCTGCTTATAAATTAATTAAATTACTTTCCCGATAATTTAGCGTAAGCGTCTAGAATAATTCTTTCCGTTTCCTCCCAACTAATACATTTATCTGTGACTGATACCCCATATTTTAAATCTTCAACTTTTTCAGTAATTGGTTGATTACCTTCATATAAATTTGACTCTAGCATCAAACCAATGATTGAAGTATTACCATCAATTATTTGTTGAATCACATTTTCAAAGACTACAGGTTGCAATTTATAGTCTTTATTAGTATTACCGTGGCTGCAATCAATCACTATTCTAGGTGGTAAGTTTGCGGCTTTTAATTGCTCCTCGGTTATTTTAATATTCTCTGGATCAAAATTGGGTTGATGACCACCACGTAAAATTATATGGCCATAAGCATTTCCTCTAGTTTCAAATACACTTACTTGTCCTCTCTGATTAATTCCTAAGAAACTATGAGGAGTTTTTGCTGCTTTTAAAGCATTTAAAGCTACTTGAATATTACCATCAGTACCGTTTTTAAAACCCACAGGCATAGAAAGACCACTAGCCATTTCTCTATGAGTTTGTGATTCTGTTGTTCTTGCACCAATCGCTGACCAACTAATCAATTCACTAATATATTGGGGTATGATTGGATCAAGTGCTTCTGTGCCAGTTGGTAAGCCTAATTCTGCTAATTTTACGAGTAAAGTCCTAGCGATTAATATTCCCCGTTCTACATGAAAAGAATCATTCATATCGGGGTCATTAATTAATCCTTTCCAGCCGACTGTAGTCCTGGGTTTCTCAAAATAAACCCGCATGACTAATAGAAATTTATCTTTAACTTTATCTGCTAATATTTTGAGTTTTTCTGCATATTCAATTGCTGCTTTTGGATCATGTATTGAACAAGGCCCAACAACAATAAATTTTCTGGTATCTCGAAAGTCTAAAATATGTTCTAATTCTTGTCTAAATTTTAAAATTGTCTGTTCAGCCGTCTTAGTTAAAGGTACTTTTGCTTTAACCTCGTGAGGAGTTAATAAGACGTGGGAATTTTTAATATTAGTGTTAATTAATTTGTTGATCATGGTGTCAAACTCTTGATTTGCTTTCTAGTGCTTAACTGACGAAGTATTACTATACACATTTTTAGGCTAAAACTCAAGTTATGTGCATCAACCATCAATTAGATGTAGCTGAATTATTCAGCAGAGTAAAGTTACCATTTCCTTACATTGGCAGTAATAATTTAGGAGTCAGGAGTCAGGAGTCAGGAGTCAGAATAGTTATTACATCACGAATAGATAGTAGTTAAATTTAATGAAAATTATCTAGCTTGACTCTCCAATTCTCTTTAATTCTAGATTATGGATGATGATATATTTTTGGTTTTGTGAATAAATTTTTGGATGATTTCAACAAAAAATAATTAAATCCTTACTCAGCCATAACCAATAAATCTCTACTGAGAGATTGATTTGCATTCAGCTTTTTATAATTCATATTATATAATTTACCCTTTATATTTTATATGTGAAGCCCTAACGACTAGAAGTCGCGCGCCACTTGCTACAAGTCGGGAAACCCGCCCAACGCAGTGGCTTGGCTACCGGAACAAAGTCCGCCTATGCGGACTAATAGAAAAGGGGTATAATTGAATAGGATATGGTATAAGCTATCATACACAGCGTTAACAAAATTCACATTGTCAGAATAAACTTAGCAAAGCGATCGCACAGATATCTCGCATTGTTATTTTGTCTAAATTTATACTTAAAATTAATACTAAATTAATACTCATCCACGAAATCAGGATGAACCCACAGAAACTCGCGGCGCTTATTCTCTACCCGCACTAAACTGCCAAAACTAGGACTTTTTCTTGGAATATGGCGTGTAATTCTCGTAAAATAAAACCTTGAGCGCGGATGGCTTGATCTTCGATCTGATTGAATTCCTTTTGGTCAGCCAATTGAGTAACTATATCGCTGCTTTTGGATATAGATTCGACGCTTTTTAAGCCTAAATCAAGTTCATCTTCAAAGCCTTTGTAGGTCTTTTCATCTAGGATGAGTTTAGTTGCTGAGACTGCAACAGGTAAAACTAAACTGAGGGTACCTGTCACAATTCTCAGAAATTTTTAATTTTTCACTCGTTTGATATTTTTTCTAAATTAGCATTATCGCCAGAAATATATTTTGCTGCTGGTTTATTATCGTTATTCAAAGAACTGGCACTAACTACTTCTGGCTGTTCCTCTTTGTCCTTTTCTTCTTGTTTCTTGTCCTGTACAACTTGGGTAGCATATACTTCTACATCTCGTTGAATAATATCCTCAATCTGACTAGCAAATACAGTGAATGCCTGTTCATGAGTTTTGTAATTATTATAAGGTCCCGCTAACTGAAAAAATTGCCAAGCTTGTGCTTTCAAAGATTCAGCCGTGCGACGATAGTGTCGCCAACGTTCTCCATAGTGAAAAAACTCTTCAATGGCTGCACTAATAGCCACTACTTGACTGAGGATAAAAGTCATCCAGACAAGCAACTCCCTAGCTTGACTACTACTAATATTCAGACTAACTAAAGCCGGAAGAATTACACCACCAATAATTGTTACTAACCGCAAACGATAATATCTATTCCGCGCTTTACCTGCTTGTCCTTCCATCCACAACATTTGGTCTAACCATCGGTTAGTTAAAAACTCTTTTTGTAAGTCTGGAATCTGTAATTTGTCAATCAGATTGTTAAAATTTTCTTTTAAAAGTTCCTGATAACTGTCTTTGTTAGCCATAGTTTTATCTCTGAGCAGAAAGTAAGTTAGTAAGGATGTGAGTTAAATTTTCTCGTTGGTCATTTAAGTTAAGTGTTTTTACTTTACCAGAAGCTGCTAATTTTTGCGCTCGTTCATCAGTAATTTCTCCATGTAAAGCGGAAGCTAATTTATCAGCCGTTCTTCCACTACCAGCGATCGCTATTACTAAGCGTCCAGCCATCACACTATTAAAAGCATCACTAAAGCTGATTTCACCACCATTAATCAACACTGTGAGGGAAGGCGCACCATGAGCTAAAACTGTTGCTACCTCTACTATCCAAGGAGATTCATCACCCCAATTACTGCCAGGAACTAGCACAAAATGAGTATGATGTGGTTCTAGGGGTGTAGCATCATCATCTGGGGTAGTAGTTTGATTAGGTAGTAATACTTTGGCTATGGGTGCTACACCAATCAGAGGAAATTGACCTTTGATTTGCTCACGGGCATTACCCATTAACTGCATTACACCAACATCTGTGCCACCATCAACCACATAAGCTCCCAAATTTTGGGCGATCGGCGCTAACACTTCCACAAAAAAACTTTGGATACGTAAGTAGTCAGTTTCACTGATTTGACTAGCTCCTCCTACTACTACTAAAATCGGACGTGAACCCAATAGCCCCATTTTATCTAGCACATCTGGCAGTTCTGCTGATTCATCCACGCTAACGGCTGTGGCTGTGTAATGCTGATGCAAGTTGAGTGTAAAGATATTGCCCATACTTGATAAATGGTTTGTACAAATTAGAAGCTACTACAATGTGACAAAAATAGCTATTCAGTTTAAGAAAAGTTTAAAAGCCTTGTTTGCGTAATAAATGCTTTTTCCTCCTGTTTTCTTGCGTTGTTTTAATGTAAAAATACAGTATATTCCCAGTAGGTGTAACTAGCCCTTGCACTAACAAAGTCTTATTGCTAACTGCTAAAGGCCAACTACTAAAAGCTGCTGTATTTTCTTTCCAGCAATCCTACAACAAGAAAAATCAACAATACAAAATTTGTATAATATTTAAATAATTTTTGCCGACAACCCGAATGTTGTAATAATGTATAAAATTTGTAGCTTGACATAAACCAGAGTTGTGCTATGCTACTAACTAGCATTTACCATAGCATTTGCTAGTTTACTAAGGTTAGTGATCATCAAGATGAATAATTTTTACAACGCTTTTATTTCCTATGGGAGAGCAGACAGCAAAGCTTTTGCGACTAATCTTTATCAGAGACTGGGAGAAAAAGGACTAAAAGTTTGGTTTGATCAAAACGATATTCCCTTGGGTGTGGATTTCCAAAACCAAATTGACGACGGTATTACTAAAGCAGATAACTTTCTGTTTATCATTGCTCCTCATTCTGTAAATTCCCCTTACTGTCGTAAAGAAATTGACTTAGCAGTACAGTTAAATAAACGGATTATACCCATATTACACGTAGAGCAGATTACTCAGTCAACTTGGCAGGAACGCAACCCAGGAAAGGATTTAAGCGAATGGGAGACATACAAAGCTAAAGGACTACATTCTAGTTTTCCCAATATGCACCAGGCGATCGGCAAAATTAACTGGGTATACTTGCGGGAAGGTATAGACGACTTTGAGAAATCCTTTACTGGACTGCTAGAAATATTCGATCGTCATCAAGAATATGTACATCAACACACTTACTTTTTAAATAAAGCACTGGAATGGGAAAAGCAAGAAAAACAATCACGTTACCTGTTAATCGGGGAAGAACGCCAACAGGCAGAAAGTTGGTTAAAAGAGAGATTTCAACATAAACAACCACCCTGTGAGCCTACGGATTTACACTGTACTTTTATTACTGAAAGTATCAAAAATGTCAACAACCTCATGACTCAAGTATTCCTATCCTATGCAGATCAGGATCGGGAGTTTATGGAGAAAATAGCCAAAACTTTGAGGAGAGAAAGCTTCACAGTGTGGACAAACAAAACAGATATTAAATCAGGAGAAGAATTTGACAAAGCAATTGAACGGGGGATTGAAGAAACAGATAATATAGTTTATTTAATTTCTACAAACTCTTTACAATCAGAATATTGTCAAGAAGAAATATCATTAGCTCTTTCCCTACATAAACGCATCATTCCTTTGTTAATAGAGGACATAGATCCAAAAATTATTCCAGATAACATTAGAAGTTTGCAATATATTAATTTTATAGATGGAAAAGGAGAAGAAGAATATCAGAGTGATGTGGCTCAACTAATTAACGTCTTACGACAAGATGCACCTTATTATGAACAGCATAAAATTATTTTAACCAAAGCTTTAAAGTGGGAACGCCAAAAGCATAATCCCAATATTTTATTAAGAGGTTATAATCTCCGTAGCGCACAGGCATGGTTAAAAGTAGCAAAACAAAAAAAACAGCACGAGCCTATACCTTTACAAGAAGAATTTATTAGTCAAAGTCTCCAAAAGCCACCAGAATCAACCGTAGATGTATTTATTGCCTATTCTCGCGCTGATTCTGACTTCGTTCGCAAGCTCAATGAAACCTTGCAAATTCAAAATAAAACTACTTGGTTTGATCAGGAAAGTGTAGCTTCTGGGAGTGATTTTCAACAAGAAATTAATCGGGGAATCGAAAGTGCTAATAATTTCCTATTTATTATTTCTCCTCACTCCCTCACTTCACCCTACAGCCTCCCACAGTTGGACTATGCAATCAAGCTAAATAAGCGCATTGTCCCAGTTTTATATCGACAAGTTGATGCTGCTACTCTTCCTCCAGCTTTAGCAAAAGTGCAATTGATTGATTTTAATAGTAATGGAGGAGACTTTTTATCTAACTTTGGGGAACTGACAAGAACCCTAGATACAGATCCAGAGTATATGCGATCGCACACTCGTTTACTTCTCAAAGCCAAAGAATGGGAACAACAAGGACGGGATGAAAGCTTCCTATTACGAGGTAAAGACTTAGCCGAATCAGAAAAATGGTTAAATCAAGCCCAAAAGAAAGAACCAGCACTTACCAATCTGCAATTAGAATATATAGCCGCTAGTCGTGCCCTTCCTCATAAGAAAATTAAACCCCGCAGCCTGTTATTAGGTAGCTTGGCTGTTACTTTTGTGATCTTTTTTGCTAAGTTGTTGGGATGGACTGACCTAATAGAGTTAACTACCTACGATAGACTTTTGCAGTCTCGTGGTATTGAACCTAAAGACAAGCGATTTTTGATAGTAGAGATAGATCAAGAAAGTATTCAATGGCTAGAAGACAAAGAGAATGATTCTGAGCTAAAATCCCAGAATCAAGGTAATTCAAGAACTCCACAAACTCAGGAAGAGGGCAGAGGTATAATTAAATATTCTGAGTTAAACAATTTAATTGAGCAAATCTCTCAATATAAACCTAAAATAATTGGTATAACTTTCCCAGTGGATCTTTCTACCAAAAAACTGGGAGAATATCTGCCTACATATAATGAACCAAACCTAATATTCCAATGTCCAAGATTTAGTCAACATCTGAAAGGTAATAAACGTCAAGATTGGATACCAAAAGAACGAATTGGGTCTGTGAGTGTAATTGATGATGATCCGAATCTTGGTCGCTTTTTGCGACGGGATACCCTCCTCAAAATACCGAATTCTCAAGAGAATCCTGAATCGAATTCTAAATCTTGCGATGTTAAGCTATCATTTAGTCTATTAATCTCTACTAAATACCTAAAAGCAATACAAGGTGATAAGTATAAGGATAATTTTCATAGGGTTAAAGATGGTAAATACACAGATGAACTAACAAACTTACAAAGCATAGAGAAATTACAAATTGGAGATATTACAATTCCCCGTCTCAAAGGAATAATAGTAGGTGGCTATCATAACGTAAATAAGAAGAGTCTATTATATGAGACAATGCTAAATTACCGTATTTCTGGTACTCAAAAAATTGAAGATAGAGATGGGAAGATTCACATATATCGCAGCCCAAATATGTTTGCTGAAAAAAGAACCCTTAAGTCTCTTTTAACAGAGAATAACGACAAAGAAAGTCTGATCAAAGATAAGATTGTGTTGATTGGTGAAACTATTGTAGAAAGTGACTCTTACTATACACCTTATGGCAATTTTCCCGTCCCTATTGTTAATATACAAGGACAAATGATTAGCCAAATTATCAGTGCAGTAGAGGATAAGCGTAAACTAATTTCGTGGTGGTCTGTTGAGCATCAAACCCTTTGGATCTTTGGTTGGTCTTTAGTAGGTGGGATCATTTTTTGGCAAATTGAGCGCAAAAAATATTTAGCTGTAGCTGTGTTCAGTTCTCTGAGTGGACTATTTATTACTAGTTATCTGCTATTCGTTTCTCAAAGTATCTGGATACCAGTTATACCACCACTGTTAGCTTTTCTTTTCACAGGGGTGGTAGTTGTTTTTCTGACTTACCAATTAAGGAAAATTTAGTTTTTTTGTCAACATTTGACTGATAGCAGTAATTCATGAATTACCGCTACATAATAATAACATTTTCGCTTTACCTGCTGATAGCTCAAGGTTAAAACTTACTCGATTTTCCCTGTAGTAATTTGCATATAACTTAATAACCAATTGGCGGCTGTGGCTCTACGAGTTTGGCGGGGTCCGAATTCACCGATTTTATAACCTTTAAAACCTAGTTTTTCTTTCAGCGATTGCTTGTTTTCTTGAGGAATAGAGCGAGTTAATTTCATTGTCGCTGGACGAGACTCTAGAAAGTTAGGTGGTTGTGGGTACTCATCCCGCCATTCTGGTACTACTTGGGAAGTGTCCCAACAGAGGAGTTTAGAGTCGTAACGATAGCCCAAATAATACCAAACCAATTGATTGACAGTATGATCATCAATTGTATCATTAATAATCGCCCAAATTGTATCTTTGTTCAAGGGTGGTAGGTTAGACATAATCAAAAATCAGGATGTAGGCTGTAGAGTGATCAGAGTAGCGACAAATAATCTATCACTACTTTGGTCGATTTATAAAGACAAAATGATTTTATCGTAAGAATTCAGGAGTCAGGAGTCAGGAGTCAGAATAGTTATTATACAAAGAATAGAGGTTAGTCATATTTGGCCAAAATCATTTAGCTTGATTCTCCAATTCTCTCTTATTCTGAATTCTGGATTCTGGATTCTGAATCCTTACATTTTATCTTGTTCAGATTTTGCTAAAAGCTTTATCGTTTACAATATGGATATAGCTTTTTTCCGTTCTTCTAGAATGAAAATTGTGAACAAATTACTTTCAGAAGACACATAATAGGTAAAATAGAAATCATCGGTTTTTAATTTTTAATTTTTAATTTTTAACTTCTTAACATTATGCCAAATACCACACCATTACCTAAACAAGTACGCGCCCATATTTTAATTACTGGTCAAGTTCAAGGAGTGGGTTATCGCTATGCTACCGTAGATACCGCTTCTCAACTAGGTTTAACTGGTTGGGTGCGTAATCTTCCTGATGGCAGAGTAGAAGCTGTATTTGAGGGGGTGCGGGAAGTGGTAGAGGATATGGTGCGTTGGTGTCACTCTGGACCCCCTGCGGCGATCGTCAAAGCAGTTGTGGTAGAATATGGACTACCGGAAGGCTTACGAGGATTTGAAGTCAGACGTTAGTCATCCCTGAGCATAAAGATGCACTCGATAAAATTCTTGAAATCCTAGTCGGCGATAGACATTTACACCCATTTTTGAGGCTTGTAATGTAGCAATATGATAGCCAAGTTGGCGTGCATGTTGCAGAGTGGCTGACACCAATGCTGTAGCAACTCCTTTTCCCCGTGCTTCTGGTACTGTAGCAACTAGATAAATACCTGCTACCTGCTCATCTAAGTAGAGGGCAGAAGTAGCGACGGGTGAACCTTGCCAGTAAGCGATAAAACGAATATATTCTTTTGATTTTAAGCCTAAACTTAACTCTAATTCATAAAATTCCGTGATTATAGCTGAAGGAATTTCAAAGCTAACTCCAGCGATGTGCGCTAAATGCTCCAAAGTGGTGCTATCTTGGACTTGAGCGATCGCCAAAGGCGGGCGTTGCGCCATCGCTAAATCTTGTGGTAAAACCTGTTCTTGAGGTAAGGTAGATAAATCCATAGCCATCACAGGCATTTTATCAACACAGCTTAAGCCTTGGGCTTCCAAATATTTACCTAAGTCACTGGGTTGCGTTTCTGTCCCCACCCACCAAACCATCGGCACTTGCTTAGTGCGGAAGTAATCGAGAGTTTCTTCGATAATAGTATCAATTTTTTCTAAGGGAAGTTGGGCATTAAAGACACCATTTAGCAAAGGATAGGAAATACCCGTAAAGAACCGAGTCAGATAAGAGTCTGAGAAAAATTCTCCCTTGGGTACACGGCTATAGTTGGTAAAATATCTCCACAAGTTGTTTTGTAGTGCTGGGATTAAATCAGGTGTGGATAAGTCTGTTAAAATCTGGCTCATTAGATTTTGATGTTAATAAAAATGGCAAAAACCCGGTGAACTAAATTACCGGGCGTTCGGGGACTGTTTAATACTTAAATTACTTACAAAACCTTCACGAAAGATTTCGGAAATTATCTACGAACTTTTAACGGAAGATTTCGGCAAAAAATTGACGCATTGCTTGCCAAGAGCGCTCATCTGCACTAGCGTTATACAATGCACCTTTGATTTGCCCTTTGTACTCTGGGTTAGTAAAGGCATGTACCACCCCACCGTAAGATATTAATTGCCAGTCTACTTTGGCTAGACGCATTTCATTTTCAAAGGCTTGGAGTTGTTCGGCTGGTACATAGGGGTCATCAGCACCATGTAAAACCAATACCTTAGCTTTAATATTTTTCGCATCAGCAGGGTTGGGAGTATCTAGACCACCGTGAAAACTGACAACACCAGCGATATTCGCCCCACTGCGGGCTAATTCTAACACTGTTGTTCCGCCGAAACAATAACCAATAGCGGCAATGCGCTTAGTGTCAGTGAGGGAATTTTTTTGTAAAACTTGCAAACCTGCGATCGCTCTTTCTCGTAATAATTTTCTATTCTGGCGATAAAAAGTTGATTGAGCCGCAGACTCTTCAGGATTTTTTGGTCTGACACCCTTACCATAAATATCAGCCGCAAAAGCCACATAACCCAGTTTAGCTAAATCTTCAGTCCGCTTCTTCGCGTAGGACTGCAAACCATTCCATTCGTGTACCACTAGCACACCAGGCCGTTTACCTTTAATAGCATCATCATAAGCTAGATAACCTTGTAAAACTGTATTTCCCTGCTTATACTCAACAGTCTTAGTTCTAATAACTGCCCAGACATTGGTATTAGTCAACAAAACTAATGCAGGTGCAAACAACGCAGAAAGCAGAAGCTTCATAACCCTGTAACTACATAAACATCTTACAGGGTTGATTATGACGTGAAAACACAGAACAAGGAACAGGGAACAGAAGAGACGCGGGGACACTCCAGACAAAAAGATTCTCCCATCTCCCCATCTCCCTCATCCCCTCATCAACTAAAATATCTGGCAATCATAACAATGCCATTCTAGCGAGGCTAAACTTGCCAGTGAAGGTACATTATTAAATATAGGAAAAATCATTGTTCCAGCCTATTATGGGCTACTAACACACAAACATGAGTGCGATCGCTACAATTTACCAGAATCCCCTACTTCAAGGCAAAGGTCTACCGCCGTTTACAGAAATTAAACCGGAGGATGTTGAACCTGCTTTTAACCAGTTGATAGCGGAAGTTGAGCAGGAATTAAGCAAACTAGAGGCTAATGTACAGCCCACTTGGTCAGATTTAGTAGAACCATTAGAAAACTTAACAGAAAGGCTGTTTTGGAGTTGGCGAATAGTCAACCATTTGATGGGTGTGAAAAATAGCCCAGAACTCCGCACCACCTACGAAAAAGTACAGCCTCAAGTAGTACAATTTGTTACTAAGCTTGGTCAAAGTAAACCTCTTTATCATGCTTTTAAAGCACTCCGCGCTAGTGATAGCTGGGAAAACCTAGAGTCAGCCCAACAGCGCATTATAGAATCAGCTATTCGTGATGCAGAACTTTCCGGGGTAGGTTTGACAGGAGAAAAAAGAGACCGGTTTAACGCCATTCAGATGGAGTTGGCGGAACTTTCTACCAGATTTTCTAACCATGTGCTAGATGCTACTAAAGCTTTTAGTCTTACCCTCACCAAACCAGAAGAAATTAACGGTTTACCCGAAAGTTTACTCAGTTTAGCAGCCCAAGCCGCCCGTGTTGCTGGTCATGAAAACGCCACCCCAGAACAAGGCCCCTGGCTTATTACTTTGGACTCTCCCAGCTACGTCCCCTTTATGCAGCACAGCACCAGAAGGGACTTACGAGAAAAGATTTATAAAGCCTATATCACCCGTGCTTCTGCTGGAGAATTAGATAATAATCCTTTAATTGAGCGTATTCTTGAATTACGCCAGGAACTGTCCCAACTCGTCGGCTTTAACAATTATGCTGAATTAAGTCTCGCTAGTAAAATGGCTCAAGATGTACCAGCAGTTGAAAAGCTGTTGGAAGAGTTACGCCAAGCTAGTTATGATGCAGCAGTCAAAGATTTAGCAGCCTTAAAAGCATTTGCTCAAGCTAAAGGCGCACCAGAAGCGGATAATTTACAACATTGGGATATTAGCTTTTGGGCAGAAAGACAAAGAGAAGAAAAATTTGCTTTTACTGCGGAAGAGTTACGGCCTTATTTTCCCCTACCTCAAGTTTTAGATGGGTTATTTGGTTTAGTCAAGCGGCTGTTTGGTGTCACTGTCACTCCAGCTGATGGACAAGCACCAATTTGGCATGAGGATGTACATTATTTTCAAATAGCTGATGAAGATGGCCGTCCTATTGCTTATTTTTATCTAGATCCGTACAGCCGTCCAGCAGAAAAACGGGGCGGTGCGTGGATGGATACTTGCATTAACCGGGGGAAAGTGCGGGAAAATGGTAAAACCACTTTACGTCTACCTGTAGCTTATTTGATTTGTAACCAAACGCCGCCTGTAGATGGTAAACCTAGTTTAATGACTTTTTATGAAGTTGAAACCCTGTTCCATGAATTTGGTCACGGTTTGCACCATTTGTTAACTAAGGTTGACTATGCGGGGGCATCTGGGATAAATAATGTAGAATGGGATGCGGTAGAATTACCAAGTCAGTTTATGGAAAACTGGTGTTTCGATCGCGCAACCTTATTTGGGATGGCGAAACACTATGAAACAGGAGAACCGCTACCAGAACATTATTACCAAAAGTTATTGGCAGCGCGTAACTACATGAGTGGTTCAGCAATGTTGCGCCAAATTCATTTTAGTAGTTTAGATATCGAGTTGCATTATCGTTATCGTCCAGGTGGGAAAGAAACACCAACTGATGTGCGTCATCGGTTAGCCAAAACAACGACTGTTTTACCACCCTTACCGGAAGATGCCTTTTTATGTGCCTTTGGTCACATATTTGAAGGAGAATATGCGGCAGGATATTACAGCTATAAATGGGCAGAAGTATTGAGTGCTGATGCTTTCGCAGCTTTTGAGGAAGCTGGTTTAGATGATGAGGCAGCAATACAGGATACCGGAAGGTTATACAGAGATACAATTTTAGCTTTGGGTGGAAGTAAGCACCCAATGGAAGTGTTTAAGGTTTTCCGGGGAAGGGAACCAAATACAGCAGCGCTGTTGCGACATAACGGATTGCTATCGGCTGTGTAAAAAGTTATTGTAGGGACATGGCAATGCCCATAGGTGTCAACTTAACGAAAAATGGGCGGTTAGAAACCGCGTCTACACAAGCAAAACCCACCTGCGTGGGTTAGAAAACTATTAGTCCGCGTAGGCGGACTTGGCCTGTGTAGCCACGAATTCTATTCGTTAGGGCTTAAGTTTACACTGGTGGGCAATGCCATGTCCTTTTCGCGGATGACGGAAAATAAATCAATGTAATGGCTAATTTGTTGGAAATTGACACAATTTTTGTGCCTCAAGGTGCGGAATACCAAGCGGTATGTCGTGGTTTAAGTCGTGTCAATGGTACTAAACCAACGGTAAAGGCTGTTCCTGTGGGTGTGCAACCATTACAAAAATATCTGCAAAATTTACCGCAGCAGCCAGAAAAAGGGGTGTTGTTGATGGGTTTGTGTGGTAGCTTAAATCAGCACTTGGCTGTGGGGGATGTGGTTTTATATCAAGGTTGTGTCTATGAGGGAAATTTTCAACCGTGTTGTTCTGAACTTACAACACAAATCTATTCTTACATATCACATAATGCGAATTTTGTCAAGGGACTGACGAGCGATCGCCTCATTTCCTCTGCTTCCGAAAAACTCCGTTTGGGAGAAACATCACCAGCTGATGTGGTGGATATGGAAGGTTTTGCAGTTTTGCAGTTTTATCAACAAATAGGTATTCCTGTTTCTATTGTGCGGGTTGTTAGTGATGATTGCAATCATGATATTCCCGATATTTCAGCCGCTATCAGTCCCGATGGTTCTCTCAAACCCTTACCTTTAGCTTTAGGTTTTCTTCGTCAACCTTTAGCTGCTACTAGATTAATTCGCGGTTCTTTGCAAGGGTTGAAGGTGTTACAAAACTTAACTACAGCTATTTTTAAATAAAGTTCTAAAAATAAAGTTCTAAGTTACGGCTGTCAAATTAATTTTGAAAATTATATCATTATAATCTCTATCACCACCACCTGGTAAATCTTCACAACCAAAAATATTATCCCCTAACAACCGCAGATGATCAATATTATCTAAATTAGCACCTATGAAGGGGAAATAAACAGCCGGGTTATTATTGGGATTATTATCAAGAATTGTATCAGGTACACCATTAACAATAATAAATGGTGCAAAGATAGCACCACCTGTAAAAGTGCCTGTATAAGTTGCTGTAGTTTGATTATTTGCTGTTAAATTAATTCCTGTTAAACGATTATTTACCGCAGCTTGAATATAACCAGCTTGTCCAGGTAAAATATCAGCTATTCCATCATTGTTAGTATCAATACCGCCATTTTGGTTAGTCACTTGATAGAAACCAACAAAATTATTATAAGCTGCTTCTCGGTTAACTATAAATTCAGCGTTGACTAAAGTATTAATATTGCTTAAATCAATAATTTCTGCTTGTGTTTGTCCTTGTAAATCTGTGCCTATCGGTGATGGTTCATCTGTCGGCTGAATGGTGACTACCAAGTTATCAAAGGCAGAAGAATTGGGATTTGAACCATCTCGCCAATTTACGGAAAAAGTATTATTATTTAAAGGTGTAATTATTTGATTATTAGAATTAGAGAAGAGAATTTCTGAATTTGTATAATTATTTATTTGTAGGGTATCACTGGTTTGATTTTTAATTAAATAAAATCTAAAACTGCTACTAGAATCTAATTTTACTATTCGGCTAATATTATTACTATTAAAACCGTTGGGTTGATTAGGAAGAGTAGAAAATATGGTAATACTATTAGCTAAAGCTGCTTGGGTATAACCTGCTTGTTCTGGAGTTATCCCATTGATAGTACCTTTGTCATCATCAACAATAAATATTCCTAATTCGTTTAATGAATTACTATTGTATCCTTGGAGTGTAATTTTCAGTTTGACTTGATTTTCATTACCGATAATGTGCAAGATGTCATCAGCAATTTTGGTGAAAAAGAAATTGGAGTCATCATTTTTAAAGAATAGGGTAGTAGTAGCGATCGCACTAATATTGCTATGTGCTTGACCATCATCAATTGCAAACTCAATTTTGCGGGGTGTGGTGTTAGGAGTCGCAGCAGTGTTTTGATAAGTAAGCGATTTTAAAACTTGCTGATAATTAGCAATAGTATCTTTTCCTGTAAGTTTCAAAACACCGTTCTTGTAGTTTGCGCTGATGTTTCCCGTAGTAATAACATTGAGAATTTCGTTTTCCCCATCTAATAAATTAGTAATGGTGATAGTAGCTTCAGTAATTAGTGCAATATTAGGATCTAATGGAGTATAGATGCCTTGATTTAGTTTAAAATCTGTGAGAGTTAAGTTAACTTGATCTACTAGAGAAACTGGATTATTATCTCTAATTAAATTACTAAAATTAATACTTTTTTTCTTGTCTCCATTCAGATCAATTTTAGGGGCAATATTACCAAAAACGACGTTTGCTTGTCCAAAGTCAGAATCAAAATATAGACTTGTTACATTATTGCTATAAGTAGAGCCAATTACTAAATCATCAATGCCATCACCGTTAATGTCACCCCCTCCGCTAATAGATATACCCGCTCGATTACCTCTAGCAGCACCATTGATAATAAAGCCATTTTTACCATTCAAATCTGATACTGACAAGCGGGAACTAAAGCCGCTTTTACTACCAAATATTACATAGCTTTGTCCAGAATTTTCCCCATTGGGGTTTGCTCTTTGGGCGCTAATTATGATATCACCAAGTCCATCACCGTTGATATCTCCAGCACTAGTTACTATTTCACCAAAATAATCACTACGATCACCTTGATTAGCAGCACCTACAATTACAAAACCGTTTTTACCATCCAAATTGGCAAGATTAAAAGTAGAGCCAAAACCGTTTTTACTACCAAACAATACATAACACAAACCTGATGGGAAATTAGGGTAAAAATTACCAGGTGCGCCAATAATTAAATCATCAATACCATCACCATTAACATCTCCAGCATTGCTGACAGATTGACCTATATAATGTTCTCTATCTCGAATATTAATTTTAAAACCATTTGAACCATCAAGTGTAGAAACATCAAGATTTGAGTTAAAGCCTTTATCGCTACCAAAAACTACATAAATTTCGCCAATCTGATTTTCTAAAAAAGCTGCTGCTACTCCTATAATTAAGTCATCAATGCCATCATCATTAATATCTCCGGCAGTGCTAACAGCATTACTAGGATTTAAATAGCCAGGTCTAGTTTTAATAGTAAAGCCGTTCTTACCATTAAGATTAGAGATATTAAATTGAGTATCAAATCCGTTTTTACTGCCAAATAAAACATAGGTGTATCCATAATTATCCCCAGTATTATTAGGTGCATTGATAATCACGTCATCAATGCCATCATTGTTAATATCTCCTGCATAACTAACAACTTTGCCAAATTCAGTTCCCTCAATTTTATCTTGAATACTAAAGCCATTATTACCATTTAAACTGGTGAGGTCAAAACTGGCATTAAAGCTGCTATTTTTTCCAAAAACTACATAGCTTTTTCCTAAATAATATTGTACGAATGCATAGGGGCCTCTCACAGTAGGATAGGGAGAACCTACAATTAGGTCATCAAAACCATCACCGTTAATGTCCCCTGAACTGCTGACAGAAGCACCTAAATAGTCGTTATAATTGAGGGCATTAATAACGAACCCATTACTACCATCTAACTGACTAACTTTCAAGTTAGTACCAAAACTATTATTTGTACCAAAAATTACATAGGTTTTAGCTTTGGTGGAAGTTATATAGAATTTGCTAATTATACGTTGAACTAAATCACCACGTTCTGCGCCAATGACTATATCATCAATGCCATCACCATTAATATCCCCTTGATTGGTGATTTTGATGTCTGAGCCTGTTAATTTAACAATATCGTTAATTACAAAGCCGTTGCGGCCATCGATTTGAGAGAGGTTAAACACTGAATTACTCATTTTTTGTATCCTGGAATTTTCTAAAAGTGGATACAAGGCTAAATCAAAACTCTAATGCTGTGATTTTCTCTGTAATTTTTATAGCAAATAGTGACATCTAATTCCAGTTTAAGTTACATTTATTTTGATACTGGAAATAATATTTAACAATTCCCAGCTAAAAGTCTGTCTTTGGCTAGATGTGGTTATATCACTTATAAACTCTTCCTTTCCAAGCGCCTCCTTTTCCTTGCCAATGACGAATAGCTGAATTTATGGTCATGAGAGTATATAGGAAGGCAATAACTGGTAAGCTGAAGGTAAACCAAAGGGGACATTTATAAAAACGGATAATGGGGAAATAAGCAAAGGTCATTAATAAATAAGTGGCTAAACTGATGAGACTAACAGCCCAATTTCCCAATATTGCACCGAAAATAATTGCTAAAGGTGGGAGTAAATAAATTAAGGTCATGCCGAAGACACTTAACACTAATAAAAATGGGGAATAATTTAATTGAGTGTAGGCACTACGGGCTACCATATC
Source organism: Nostocaceae cyanobacterium (assembly GCA_035298905.1). Taxonomy (GTDB): domain Bacteria; phylum Cyanobacteriota; class Cyanobacteriia; order Cyanobacteriales; family Nostocaceae; genus DATGXB01. Next base: position 21,206 of record DATGXQ010000415.1, read on the forward strand.
CCAAATACTTTTGAGGGAATCATAAGGGCGTAAACTGTAAGTTAAATCGCTTAAACCTAACCAAATTTTCCCACCACTTGACTTAACTGCTAAAGCTAAGGCACAATCATCAATTAAGGCTTGACGAATTGCAGATATTCCGCCAATTCTTTCTAAAGCTGTCCGACGAATTAAAATGCAACCACCGGCGGCTGCGGCTGTAGATTTTTTGGGGTTATTTACCCAGCTAAAAGGATAGAGTTTTTGGAAGAAAAAGACAAAAGCAGGTATTAGCAATTGTTCCCAAAAGCTTTTACAGCGCAAACGCACCATAACGGAAACCATATCTAAATTTTGTTTCTCAGCTTTGGTGACTAAACGCCGAAGATTATTGATATCATGTTCTATATCTGCATCGGTGAGTAAGATATAGTCTGGTGTTAAGGTGGAAGCGGCATTAATACCTTGATTAACAGCCCATAGCTTACCAGCCCAACCTGATGGTAAAGTTTCACCTGAGACGATATGCAATTTTTGAGATTGTTCTAAGGCGTAAGCGACTCCTTGGGCATAATCGGCTGTACCGTCGGTACTTTGATCATCCACTAGAAATATATTAAACCTACCGGGGTAATCTTGGGACAGGAGCGATCGCAAACTAATTGGTATCACTTCTTTTTCATTCCGCGCCGGCACTACCGCACACACCGCAGGTAATGACTGTAATCTAGATATAGCAGTATTTTCAGTTTCTAGCTGTGGTTCTGTTTGCCAAAACTGTCCCCAGAATATCAGCATTACTAACCAAATAGCTAACGGTAGCAGCACCAAACTTAAAATAATTGTGTTCATAAATTTATTGAGTATTGAGTATCGAATACCTGATGTAGAGTTTCCCCGCTCTTGATTGTATTGCATTCCAATAAGAACAGCTATCAGCATTTTTTAAGTCCAGTTTTAGCTAATTGCTATTAGCAAGTAGCAGAATGCTGACAAATCGGGTATAAGTTATTTTAATTATGATTCAATAATGGTTAACCATAAAATATACTAATCTATATTTACTCACTAAATTCATCTACTAATAAAATAGTGTTGAGTAAATTTAACTCACTAGATGCAAGAAAATAGCGATCGCTAAAAATAGTTTCTAATTGAGTAAAAACCCTCCTTCCTGCTATAGCAGCCCAAGGAAATTTTTCATATTGCGGAATTACTGGCATTATTAAACCTTGTGGTGTTAAACTTCTTCCTAAACTTTTTTGCCAAGCTACAGGATCTTCTAGCACCTGTTGTCGGCTATCATCTTCTAATGGTTCACGCCAGAAATGAGGATAATCAAGAGGGATAGCAACTACAATATTTTCTGTGTTCAATGTTTGCAGTGTGGAATATTCTAAATTTGATTCTTCTTGATCTCGGATTAAAAGCTTGTATAATTCTCTAGCCGGACGTTTAAGTTTAGGAGGAAATTTGTCCTTTTCATCCTGATAAATTACTCTAAGCAACCCTAAAAGCTCTCGACTGTGTTCTTGAATATACCTACGCCATCCTTCAAAACTGAACTTTTCCTCCGTGTGGCGATCGGACCAATCTTCAATCCAAAATGGCCCAATACAAGTTAAATAATCAGGAATCACTAAATCTGCATTTTCTAGAGATGGTAATAACCGACTTGAACTCCTAGAAACCGCTTTAATTAAAGCTTCCAAGGTAGAATAATTTACATAAGATTTAGTATTTATATCTCCTGAATTACCTGTTAAAGTAAATTGAGCAAAAATTTTCTGTGTTAACTGTGCAGCTTTTTGAACCAATCCTTTATTCTCAGATGCTTGACGATCAAAGACAAAAACTTGCGCTTCTTGTAAAAAACTCCGCACATCATCAGACATTAAATCCAACAACTCTTCATCCTTCACTGAACCCACAGGTACAAAAGCCAGACGCTGCTTTTTCAGTCCTGCATCACCTTTAATCCTAGTATGAATAGTAGAACGTAACATCATTAACAAAGTTAATAAATCACTTGCTTGACGCAACCACCGCCTAGAATCTTCAATCTCATCTGTAATAATTAAAGCATCATTAATCAGCATGACTAATCGCCTAGATTTATCATCTCCAGAAACTTGCTCTTTGGTTTCTGGATCTGTGTACATTCCTCTACCCCGATAAATGAGTTGGGCAACTTCCATTAAAGCACCTTCTATATTAAATCGAGGAATTACAGCAATAATCCAATCTGTTTTGGGGAACGAAACACCTCTTGCGCCTGAAGAAGTCATCAGAAAAACTCGGACTTTATCTCTATTTTCCTCTTTGATTAGTTTTAATCTTTCGTTAGGCGGTACACTTTGATCTAGAATTTTTACTTCCTCACTTTTACAAGGAGCATCTTTACCACTAATCAATTTCTGCTGTAATTGCCGCAAAAAAGCCTTATCTTGAGCAAAGAAAATCAATTGTTCTGCTTCTTGTTTTAATCCCCGTTTAATTTCTTCAAAGGCATTATTTAATAATTTCCCTTCTAATTGTTCTCTGATTGCTTGGCGAATACTTTGCCGTACTCCATCGGTAGTTAATTGAGTTGTCAGAGATGATAAGCAAATGCTATATTCAGTTTGGAGTTGAGAAGCCGGATAACTATTAGTCATAATATGTAGTACCGGATATTTTCTCTGCCCAACTTTAATATCTGTACCAGTAACTCGAAATGGTTCTTCTCCTTGTGTTGGACTAATTAACACTTTATCAGGAGCAGAATTTCCAGAATTAAGATAGCTATTCAGAACGATTTCATTACCCAAGGAAGCATCAGCAATAATGAGAATTACTTTAAACGGAGATTGCTCTCCCTCAAATGGTTCAATAAACTGTTGTTCCAACCATGCTGCTAATTTATGAACAAATAAAGCTCCCGCACCATCACCAGCTAATTCATCTACCATAGCAATAATAGTAGGAACTCTTGCACCAAAGTTGCGGCGTTCTTGTTGTCCAGGTTTAGTATTAGCTTTTTTTGTAAATAACTTTCCTAAAGCATCAATTGTAGTTCTTTGATCCAGTTGGCGATAACCTTGAATAGCCGCAGTCATTACTAACCGATTGACTTGGGGATTTTGTCCCAGTAATTTACGAGCAGAAGTAGCCAGAGTAGATAATACACCAGGACGATTTTTTGATTCTACAATATCTTCTCGTTCATTCCGAGAATGTTTGAAACGATTAGAAGTGACTACCTGACAATAAATGTCTTGTTCTTGTGCAGGTGTTAGGAAAAATGTACTACAATCAGGATGATGCAGTCCGGCAACACCATCTACCACTACTGCACTGTCTATATAACGTGATTTCTCATCTTTTGATTTGAGATTATTTTTGTACCATTTAGGTGCATCAGCGATTAACTTGGCGTTAGTTGTCATAGTTAAAATACCGCTTGGATTGCCATCTTTTTGAGCAATTTTAGCGGTAACATCTTGATTAATTACTACTCTGGGACTCACATAAAGAAATAGAAATCCTTCTGACTGTCTTTGCAGAAATTTCATCACAGCAGTAGTTTTGCCAATTCCCGGATTTCCTTCTAAAGCGATGATGTTTAATTTTCCTACTTGGGCAGATTGTAAACCTGTAATTACTGCGGTTTCATGTATTGTTCGTAGGGGAGTTTGTTGTGGTAATTCTTGAAACTCAGATTGAAAATAAACTTGAGGATCACCACCAAAGAAGTTGTAAAGTGATTCTGTTGTTTCAATATTTGCTAATGCTGCTGTTGGAGAAAATTCTTGTGTAGGTTTGTAAAATCCTGTCACCTCTTCTGTAAATCGGTAATTTAAGGGTACATTAGCATTAGGTTCAGGTTGTCGCTTAAGTTGTTGGGCTTGTTGCTTAAAATCAGAGGGGAGCGATCGCACCAAATTATTAAACACTACATTGATTTCTTGCAACAGTTTATCAGACTGCTCATTGTTCGATTTCTCTTGTTCTTTATGTTTACGATATGCCTCACCCAAAGATGTCATCAATCTAGCTCTAGGATGAGATTCTAAACCTTCCACAAAATCAGCCGCAATACTTTCACAGCCATTAGCAGTAATAGCGATCGCTCTCGCACTACAACCACCCTCTAACCGTCCTTGTTTCCTTAATAAATCTATTAGACGTTCAGTATAAGATGACGCTTGACACAACTTATATAAAGGTTTATCAATACCACTAAAAGCCAATAAATGATTTTTCAGACTAGATGAAAATAAAAATTCCTCACCTTCTACCTCAGCACAAACCCTAGAAAATACACCCCGTGAATCAATATAACGAGTATAACGCATCATCTCTTCCCGATGAGCAGTTTCTGTACTAAAATCTGCTAATTTTGTCGGTGCATTATAGGAAAACTCCAAACAGAGAAGAAAATGCTTTAATTTTTTTCCAGTATTCTTGCCACTTGACAACCACAGTAGAAAATCTGCCCTTGCTGGTTTGCCAATATTTACTAATCCTAAATCTGGTTTTCCTAAGATTTGAAAAGCCGCTTGAAATTCTTGTGCTGTTTTTTCTTGTTCTGCATCACGTTCCATTTTTTGTCCTGGTAGCACCAAGGGACACCAAATAGCCGTTAACTGCGGCTGACGTATTGATATATTTTTGAGACATTCCCTGATTGCTGTCCAACCCAAACCATAGCCCAAACCCCAAAGATGACGCACCATTGTGTTCACCCATTCTTTAGCCGTTGGATCTGTCAACTGCAACGTTTTTACTAACTGATTATATATATCTGCATTCTTGACTTCCTGCCAAGGTTTCAGCACTAAATCTTGATTATTTACTAACTTTTGGTAAATCAAATTTTGCAAAACTCCACGTTTAACAGCAAGTTCAAACACCTGTCCCCAGACTGCTGCTTGTTCTAAAAATGATAATTCCATTACTTCCTCCGGTGTACAACTTGGGAAATATGAGTTAATAAAGCCGGATAACTGAGATATACTTTACCCTTACGTCGAGTATGTAAAACTTCCACTTCTCCCGCAGTTTCTACAGTATTTGGTGATATCCAATCAAATGGATCTAAAACGGGAATTAATTGTCCTTTTTTAACAACACCTTGTGCTTCAATAAAATGCAATCCCCGCAACACAGAAATTAAGCAAGGATGAACAGGATCATTTTGATTGGCGTTAATCAGATGCTGCCGAGGTCGTTCTGTCCAAGTAATATCGCTCATTCTTTGATCAGATACTAAAAAATAGACACAAAAACCAGATTGTGGACGCTCATTTTCCTGTACTGCATACAATGTGGCAAAAGTGTATACTGGAATCACATCTCGCACCTGAACCCTTTCTACAGAATGCAGAAAATTGGTATGATCTCGTGCTTCTAAAATTTCAAATCCAGCTTCACCTATACCGCGTTCTCTTAATCTTGTTGCTGGGAATACGTCCCTTAACATAGTATAAATATTTAAGTCAGGAAAAGTTTGAAAAACATCTTCCAAAAATTCCTTTGGTGTCAAAATAGAATTATAATCTGCTATCCGGTTAAACCGACGACCACCATAAGCATGAGAAAGCAAAATAATATGTTGACAACCCTGGTTTTTAAGATAAGCAATTTCTTCTTGTACTAAACGTTGCTTTCTCAACTTTTCTGGAGAATCGACAATATCAGATTGTTTTCGCTCGGCTTTCAGTTCATACCCAAGTAACGGGCTACTTATAGCAGTAGCAATATAACTTTGAGTTAGAAAAAGATAACCCCTATCTTTTGAATCTAACCCAACAGTCTCATTACAAGGACGAGTAGCATAAGAAATTAAACCAATTTTGGGAACTTCAGGCGGTTTTGGTGTACTAATAGCTAAAGGAAATGCACTCACTAAAGCATTAAAAACATTCCTTTTAATCCATTGAGTATTATCAGTTTGTTTGGACAAATTCTCTAGAACTACACCTTGCATTTTAATATTAGTATCTTCAGCTAATATTGCTTCTAAACTTTGGGCGGCTGCATACACATAATTATCACCGCTCATTTCATCAGCTTCTTTACCTTGCTCTTGTAATCGTAACATTAAGGTAGTAAAATCATTATTACCATCTTGTTTTAATCTATCAATAATTCGCCATAAGCAGCAATAAACTAAAACGCTAAAAGCTGAAACTGCCGCCGCATGATATTGTTTATTTTTTTCATCTTTCTTATCTTTTGAACGTTGGAAAGTTTGAAGCTCATATTCAATTTGTACTGCTGCTGGTAGCATCCAATTTTTAGCATGAATAGCATTATTAGAAATATTATACTTCCATTTCTTGCTTGCGTCTTTTTCAAACGAACAAGGAAGCCAAACAATTTGTAGTAATTGTTTGGTTAATAATTTCTGTGCTTTAATTTCGTAAGCATCACCTTTAGTCACTAAATTATGTTCGCATAGTTCAGTATTTACCTGTACTGAGAATAATAAACCTGTTGTTTCTGGTGTATCACAAATTTCAATGTGTTTAAACCATTCCACAGTTTCCTTGCTAGGTTGTGAACCAGCTTTCAATAAACCTTGTGTTCCTTGGTCTGCTCCTTCTAACCGCGACCATTCAATAATACTACGTTTAACACAAATAAATTGCTGAGAAGATTGTTGCTGAACTTGAGAGATAATCTTTTCACTTTTGGTTTTAATTACATCAATTAAAGCAGTAGCGATCGCTTGCATTACAGGTTCACGCAAGCGTAAATCTTCTATGAGTTGTTTAACAGTTGTATTACTGTTTGTTTGCAAACTTGTAATTAGTTGTTGTCCTGAACTTGGAAAAGTTTCTGAACTAATTTTTTCTGTATTTTGAGCAGGAATAATTATGGCGAGAAATATAAGTTCAGCTAGACAGCGACATTTTACCCAAGGTTTTGGAGATGTGGTTTCCTCATCAGAAAATAATAATTCTTCAATTTTATCTAGTCGTGCTAAAAAAGCTGATTTATTCTTTTCAGGATTATTACCATTAATCCGAAAACGATAACTAACTTCGCGGACAACACCATAACTCTTTCCCTGGTCATTCTTGGCTTTGTCTTCAAATAGTTGAGTTTCCCATTCTGGCCATACTGGTAAACAGAAATAGAAAGTTGCTTGATTTAAGTAATCTAATAACTCAAATTCAACATCAGAACCAAAAGCCGCAGTTAAGTCAACACTATAACCGACTTCTGTCGCTGATTTCCATAAACTGCTGACACGATGAACATATTCTGCTAAAAGCTGGTGATTAGGTTGATTTTGAGCCAGACTAGATTGGGCGATCGCCTCCATAATCTGTAAAGTAATCGTCAGTCTTACCCGTGATAATGCTTCATCATCTAAAAAATTAAGAAATCGAGTTAACTGGCTATCTACCCTATCGCGTTCCGCTTCTAAACTATCAATAGCTGCATCAATATCATCCTCATCCCAGTTTCGCTGATTTTGCCCATAATCCTTAACTGCACTGCACATCAACTCAAAGTAGTTATCCGCATTAATTTGTTCACGCGCAGAGATGACCTTAGCTATAGGCTTATTTTGAGCTTTAGTCTTTGTCTCACCATCAGGAAAGGCGATCGGTACAAGATTGGCCGTTTGCGCTTGATTCGTAAAATAAGCACCTACTTTTTTTGCTAATCCCTGGAGATGCTGTACAGGTTGGTCTAGTAACAAAACTGACAATGATGTTTCTGGAGGTAATACAACATTAATCTCTTGATCAATAGCAGCAATCAACCTATCTACAGCAGCAGATAAGCTATCTCTACTACTTTTTGTCAAATGGCCACCAATGCGTGACTTCGTACCGAAAGCTGACGGTTGAAAATCCTGAATAAATCCCCCATCTTCATCGGGATTAAAAGCTTTTTTGAAATCTTTTAAACCAAATAGTCTCCGCAAAACTGCTGAACTACAAAGTTGTAAACGCCTACTTTTAGAATTAAAACTAAATACTCGCTTGTAGTCAGGATGTACATCCGTTGTATTGTTTGTATCCTTTTTAGGAACAAGAGATTTAGCTAATAAATCTACAAGAGTAGCCAATTCAACAGCAGGCTTTGACGAGCTTGCTTGAATTTTTGCACCACCGGCTTTTTGTGAACACATATTGACTTTATCCTTAACACCAGTCTTGTGACTGCTTCACTTGCTTCAACTATTAAGTTGCAACAAATGGAACCTCTTATTATGATTAACTTAAGTATAAGCGATTTGTCAAGTATTCAAATGTGAAATCTGATTATGATGTACGCAAGTGAGTTTTCATCATTCTTCCATCCGTCCATCTTCCCCAGCCCTCCTATATAATGATTTTTTACTACTGTGAGGAGTGGAAAGAGTAAGTAATGCAAACACAAGACAGGGTGACAGTTAATAAATTAGCGGAGGCGATCGCTGCCAGTCAAAATCATTTACTATCTATTCAATATCCTGGCGGTTTCTGGTGGTCGGAATTAGAATCTAATGTTACCATTACCTCGGAAGCGGTTCTATTACATAAAATTTGGGGTACAGACAAAACCCGTCCCCTATACAAAGTAGAAAATTATCTCCGTTCTCAGCAAAGAGAACACGGTGGTTGGGAACTCTTTTATGGTGATGGTGGTGAACTCAGTACCAGCGTCGAAGCTTACATGGCTTTAAGGTTGCTTGGTGTATCAGCTGACGACCCCGCCCTAACTCGCGCCCGTAATTTCATTTTACAACGGGGGGGAATCAGCAAAACTCGCATCTTTACTAAATTACACCTCGCTTTAATCGGTTGTTACGACTGGCGCGGACTTCCTTCCCTTCCCCCTTGGGTAATGTTATTACCCGACTTTTTCCCTTTTAATATCTATGAAATGTCTAGCTGGGCGCGGTCTAGTACTGTCCCCTTATTAATTGTCTTCGACAAAAAACCCATCTTTTTGGTTGAACCATCTATCAATCTAGATGAACTTTACGCTGAAGGTAGAGAAAACGTCAAATGGGAGTTACCCAGTAATGGTGACTGGTCTGATATTTTCCTCACCTTGGACAGTGCTTTTAAATTTGCAGAAAACTTAAATTTAGTTCCCTTCCGGGAAGAAGGAATCAAAGCGGCTGAAAAATGGATCATTGAACGTCAAGAAGTGACAGGGGACTGGGGCGGAATTATCCCTGCCATGTTAAATTCCTTGTTAGCATTGTGCTGTTTAGATTATGATGCCAATGATCCGATCGTCCATCGTGGTTTAAAAGCAGTTGATAATTTTGCTATTGAGACAGAAGACACCTACTGCGTACAACCTTGCGTTTCTCCCGTTTGGGATACGGCTTGGGCAATTCGTGCTTTAATAGACTCAGGTGTCAACCCAGACCATCCCGCGATCGTCCGTGCTGGCGAATGGCTGCTAGAAAAGCAAATCCTAGATTATGGTGACTGGTACGTCAAAAACCGCCAAGGAAAGCCAGGTGCTTGGGCGTTTGAATTTGACAACCGTTTTTATCCTGATGTAGATGATACTGCTGTGGTCGTTATGGCTTTACATCAGGCCAAGTTACCTAATGAGGAATTAAAACAACAAGCCATTACCCGCGCTTTAAACTGGGTAGCATCAATGCAATGTCAACCAGGTGGCTGGGCGGCTTTTGATATTGATAATAATCAAGAATGGCTCAACTCTGTTCCCTACGGCGATTTAAAAGCCATGATTGATCCCAACACCGCCGATGTTACTGCTAGAGTAATCGAAATGTTGGGATTTTGCAACTTATCCATAGCCCCCCACAACCTGCAAAGGGCGCTAACCTATCTCCTCAATGAACAAGAACCCGAAGGCTGTTGGTTTGGGCGCTGGGGTGTAAACTATATCTACGGCACAAGCGGCGTTTTATCAGCTTTAGCCCTCATCGACCCCCAAAAATATCGACCCAATATCGAAAAGGCCGCCAACTGGTTAATCAAGATGCAAAATGCTGATGGTGGTTGGGGTGAAACCTGTTTCAGCTACAATGACCCCAGCCTCAAAGGACAAGGAGACAGTACCGCCTCTCAAACTGCTTGGGCTTTAATTGGGTTAATAGCCGCCGGAGAAGCCACAGGAAAATTCGCCATAGATACCATTGACAGAGGTATCAATTATTTGATAGCTACCCAACAAAATGGTACTTGGGATGAACAATACTTTACAGGTACAGGTTTCCCCCGTCACTTCTACTTGAAATACCATCTCTATCAACAATATTTCCCCTTAATTGCGTTAGGTAGATATCAAGCCATTAAGAAGTCTAGTGGAGTTTAGTCTTATTTGCTGACTGCTATAAAGTTTGCTGCCAATACTGAGAAAATTTCCCCATTCTCCTAAATGTGTGATATTCTAGTTTCAGCAATAAACTACGGTAATTTGGTCGGTTTATTGTAGTTTATGTGAGTAAAAGCCATGCAGTTACTAAATTTGGTTTCCAAGTATAGTAGCATGGCATAACTCCGCTTTATAGCAGTAATTCTGTAACTTTTTCGACGGCATATCCTAATTTTTCCCACTATATCAAAAGCTATATGTTCATTTGTAGACTAAGAGCGTGTTTGAAAAGTTTTGAGCGAATATAATTCGCTACTACACAGGCTAAGTCCACCTCCGTGGACTAATGAAAAATTCAGGTTTTTAACCCGCACAGGCGGGTTTTGTCTGTATAGCCGCGACTTCTAGTCGCCAGGGCTATTCATAAATTAGACTTTTCAAACAACCTCTAAATTTATACCTGGACTTTCTGTAATAAATGAATTTTTCCTGATAGTCATTTTTCCGATTACACTAACAATATATTTCAAGAATATATTGGATTTCCACCAGAAAATATTACTAAAAACTACAAAATCTCAGTCTATTACTTGTTAAGTAAGACAGAAATAAATTAAATAAATCTCGAAATAACAACCACTATGAAACAAGAATCTGATTTCCTCTCCGAACTCTGCGATTTTCTTTACCCACGTCATCCCTATCATGGGCAATTTAAGCCTGAATATCTAGTTTTTAATGCTAACTTACAAGAATTTGCTCAACGAGTCAACTACATTTCTAGCTTACAAAGTAATGGCAAACTTACACCAGAGGAAGCCTACAGCCAAATTCGTAATCTTTGGAAACAGTTAAAAAGGACTAAAAAGCAGATGGCAATTAATGAGATTGGTAATACTGGGTTAGAAAAATAATACAGCAGGGAACAGGGAACAGAAATTGAAGTACCTCATTGACCTGAAATCTGCTGCATTAATAATCAAATCTCACTTTGCATTTCAAGTAGATGATTTGCCACCAAAGTTAGCAACAAGCGTTACTCATATAAATGCACCAGCCTTGCACAAATGCAACAAGTGATGTCAGGCTGGTGTTTTCTTTTGTTTACAAAAGAGAGTGGTTAATTAATTAATTACCTTCTTCTACCACTACCAAAACCGGAAGAACGACGAGCAGGAGAACGGCCACCACTACCGAAACTGCTACCAGAATTACGCCGAACTGAACTAGACTTACCAGAGGGTCGGAGTGTACTACTACCAAAACCGGAACCAGTAGCGCGACTACCAGATGTTGAGGAAGGTGCAGAACGAACTGTGGAACTGCTGGGATTTGATGTTCTAATTGTACCAGTAGTGCGGAAGGCAGTACGATTTCTCACTGCTGCTGGTGGTTGATTATAGCGAGAACGGTAACTATCAACGGCTTGGTCATAGCTAGAACCATATCCACCATAACCAGTGATAATTCCACCAGGTTGATAGACAGGGGGAACATAATATTGAGGTCTGAATAGTAAGTTGCCGACTATTTGACCTGCTACAGCTCCCGCAAAGGGGGCCCAGAAACCGCTCTCTTGTCGGACTACTACAGTTTCCCGTTGTCCTGTTTGGGGATTGGTTTTAGTTTCAGTGACGTTGTGGACGTACTGAATTTTGAAGTCTTCTGTTAAGTATAAAACAGGTTGACCATTTTCTACTTTTAAGTAAGTTTTCTTTCCTTGCTTAATTTCGTCATCGGTCAGCCTAGCCATTTGCAGTTTATCAGTGGCAAAGGTTGGGGGTGTACTGTTGAGTAAAAACAGTGTGTATTCCCCATCCACGTCGTTATAGGTAGCTTGTTGTACCTCATACTGACCATCACTGAGTTTTGTTGGTGTGGCGGTTTGACTAACATTGCGAGATGGAGAGCTAGTTTGAGTTTCGCCACCACAGGCGACTGTTGTTAAGCACAAACTCAAGGCTACGACCACAGCAGTAAATTTACGGAATAAATTCATGATCATTGCAGAATTGCCCTTTTTTCGAGCATAACAGTTTATCAATGGGGTAGTGATCACAGAGTACCGGAGAAATCACAATGGGATCAATTCCGGGTAGTACTGCAATAATTGATCATTATTTAGTTCATCACCTAACCGTGCTGGTGAGAAATGTACTTGGATGGCTCGGAGTTTGCGGTTATAGTGTAGGTTGATTAATGCTTTTAAACCTGCCTGTAAAGCTTGAATGTTAGAAAGGTCTGCCTCTAATTCTGGCACTTCTCCTTCAAAGGCGGCTGTAATCATCACAATTAAATTCCGCGTTACAGGTAGAGATAAGGGTTCATTGGTGTTAGTAGCATAACTGTAATCGGGTTCACTGAGATATCTTTGTGCGGAATCAGTAAATAATTCGTTGACATAATCTCCTGCTTCTCCTTCGTCCCAAAATACATCTCCTTCATTAGCTGCGGAAAGCCAATAATCATCATGTTGCAGAAGAGTTTCACAAATTTCGACTAATTGTTCTCCCAAAACTTGTATATCACCTTCAGCATCGATCGCCTCCCGTCCAGCACGATTTAACACTCCTAATATTGGTGCTACTTCACTACCGCTCAAGTGCAAAAATAGGCGAAAAACGACATAGCGAGTTCTACCTATCATGCGGTTAAATGTATCACGCATTTTCCTGCTCCTGAAAACTAATCAATCTTTATTTGCTCAGATGTTACATTTTTAATTTACATCCTACGCTAACTAAGATGCTGATTACAAACAAGTTTTTTCATTTTGAACTTGGAATTTGGAATTTTGAATTTTGAATTTTGAACGGCTCAACTGTCATAATAAAAGCCTTTAACAAAATCTACAATTAAGTTTAAAGATGGTATTGTATAGGCTAAGTCGTTGGGGTGATCCTGATACTTATAACCAGTGAGAGCAGGACGATCAATAATTTTTTTACCGAAATACGGATGATCATAGACGATTAAGGTTTGCGCTCTGGAATTGGTTAAAATTGTCTGTGTGGGTGATTGAAAAAAATTCAGTTTTACTGCTGTAGCTAAATATTTATTCTTTTGTTTAATGACATGTACTTTACTTGTGATCTCTTCTATCAATAGGATTAATTTTTGGCTGAGGTGTGGGGAGATCAGATTTTGCTGATCAGTTACTTCCCGTTGAATTAGTTCTACCATAGCGTAAATATTTCTTTGGGTAGCGGTGGCATCTCTAAAAGCCAGAATTGCCATATAAGCTGTAGGTAATAAGGCGATATCACTATCCAATCGGAAGGTAAAAACAGTGCGACGGCTACCGCTTTCTACACTGGGAGGTTGTTTAAGTAATTGATATTCTTGAGCAATGTGGTAATATGTGCCAGCTAACGCTAAATTGGCTTCATGATCTAGAGGTGCATCGACAACAATGCGAACTGTTGGGGGAGTAGCATTAAAAAAGTCTTTGGCATCTTCACCGTTAAACTGTTGGATCATGGAGCGATCGCCATCAGGTGACAAGTCCACCCATTCACAGTTAATCCCTTCTGTTTTTAACCCAAACCGAAGAGTAGCATACAGTTTAGCCCCTGTTAACATAGCTGCCGTTAAGTCAGCACCCATCCACTCTACTTTCATCAGATTGGTTTGAGTTAAATTGGCATGAACTAAACTGGCATTGGTTAAATTAGCATGGCTTAAATCAGCCCCAGCTAAGTTAGCTCCACTCAGTTTAGCCCCACTTAAATCAGCCCAGCGCAGATTTGCTCCCCGTAAATCAGCCCACCGCAGATTTGCTCCACTTAAGTCCGCACCACTCAGGTTAGACATGGCTAAGTTAGCCTGTTTAAGTTCACTATCTCGCAAATTTACACCACTAAGGTCGCTGTAACTAATATCAGCACCATTTAAGTTAGCCATCTCCAAGTTAGCTTCTGTGAGAAAACAACCCCTCAAGTTGGCTTCATTTAAATTACTGCGGCGGAGATTTGCTTGACGAAGTGAAGCTTCTCGTAAATCTGCACTACTTAAGTTAGCTTCCAACAAATCAGCACGACTGAGATTAGCGCGAATTAATTCTGTTCGCACCAAAGAAGCAGCTCGCAATTGAGCGCGACTCAAATCAGCACGAATTAAATTAGCTACATTTAAACTAGAATAGTTAAGAATCGCATCGGCTAAATTTGCACCACTTAATCTAGCAACATTGAGCTGACTGTAGCTCAAGTTAGCTTCGCTGAGATTTGCACCACTCAGATTTACTACACTCAAATTAGCTCGACTCAAGTTAGCACCACTCAGTTTAATGCCACTCAAGTTAGCTTCTGCCAACTCAATTCCGCGAAAGTCTAAGACTCCCGTCGCATATTTTTCTAGCAATTCTTCTAAAGTCATGAATTTCTTCCTCAAATGCCAACTCTAATAGTTGGTAAATTATGCGGAGAATAAGTAAAAGGTAAGTTGTTAAGAGCAAAAATGAAAATTGGAATTTTGGGACTAGGACTCATAGGTGGCTGTTTAGGTTTTGATTTACGCTCTCAAGGTCATGATGTTTTGGGAGTCAGCCGCCGCGAATCAACTTGTCAAAAAGCTATTGATCTTGGTAGCGTTGACCAAGCATCAGTTGACATCAGTTTATTAGCTGCTGCTGAAGTTGTATTTATTTGCACCCCGATCGGACTTATCGTTCCTCAAGTTAAACAGTTAATCGCTCATCTACCTGCTACAACCATCATCACTGATGTTGGTTCAGTCAAAGCGCCAATAGTTGAGGCGGTTTCCCCTCTTTGGGATAATTTTGTTGGTGGTCATCCAATGGCTGGAAAAACGGATGTCGGGATAGAAGCAGCACAGCGCAATTTATTTGTTAATCGACCTTATGTAATCACACCAGTAGCCACAACACCAAGTCATGCTGTAACAGTGGTAGAGGAAATTGTGCGATCGCTTGGTTCTATTATCTACTATTGTCCGCCCGAAAAGCACGATCGCGCCGTGAGTTGGATCTCTCATTTACCCGTAATGGTTAGTGCTTCCTTAATAGCTGCTTGTTTAAGTGAAACAGACCCAGAAATTGCCCAGTTAGCTCAAAAATTTGCTAGTTCTGGTTTTCGAGATACTAGCCGGGTCGGTGGTGGAAATCCCGAATTAGGTGTAATGATGGCACAATTTAACCGTCAAGCTTTACTCCATTCACTCCACCAATATCGTCAAAATCTCGATGAATTTATTCATATTGTTGAGCAACAAAAATGGGAATTGCTAGAGGAGAAATTAAAATCAAATCAACAAGCAAGACCTAATTTTGTTGACTAGCTCATCGGTGCGTTACCATATTTCTAACGCACCCATTAATATCTTGAGTGAGTATTGAGTATGGTGATTCAAACAGACAAGCATTACTACACCCCAGAAGAATATCTAGAACTAGAAGCAAAAGCAGAATATAAAAGCGAATATCGAGACGGAGAAATTATCCCCATGCCAGGTGTGACAACCAATCATAACACTATTGCTATTAATTTCTGTAAAAGTTTCCTGGTGGTATTTGCAGACCAACCATATCACATTTACCTAAGTGATGTAAAATTATGGATACCCCGCTACCGTCTTTACACCTATCCTGATGTAATGATAATTCAAGGTAAACCTATTTATGAAGGAAAAGGTAAAACTAACATTACTAATCCTTTGGTAATTGTTGAAGTATTATCAAATTCAACTGAAAATTATGATAGAACCAATAAGTTTAAATTCTATAGGTCTATCCCTGATTTTCAAGAATATATTCTGATTGACCAGTATAGTTTTTTAGTTGAACAATTTATTAAGCAAGCAGATAATCGATGGATTTTTCAAGAATATGAGGGTGAAAATGCAGTTTTAAAATTGCATTCTATTGACGTTGAGATTCCTTTACAAGAAATTTATCGACGAGTCGATTTTGAGGTGACTGAAGAGGAATGATTAGCAGCCTATTATCTCATAAGCAGATAATGATTTATTTGCTGAAAATTTAAAGAGACTATAACTCTATTTCTAGCACATTTTTTAATATCTTGAGTGAGTATTGAGTATGGTGATTCAAACAGACAAGCATTACTACACCCCAGAAGAATATCTAGAACTAGAAGCAAAAGCAGAATATAAAAGCGAATATCGAGACGGAGAAATTATCCCCATACCAGGTGGTACAACCAATCATAATACTATTCTTGTTAATTTTTGTAGAAAGTTTCCTGTCAGAATTAATAATGAAATATATCGTACATATATCAGCGATATCAAACTATGGATCAATAATTATCGCCTTTATACTTATCCTGATCTGATGGTGGTCAGAGGTAAACCAATTTATGAAGGGAAAAATCCCACAAATATCATTAATCCATTTTTGATTGTTGAAGTTTTATCAAAATCAACTAAAGACTATGATAGAAAAGAAAAATTTAAGTACTATCGCTCTATTCCTGATTTTCAGGAATATATCATGATTGACCAATACAGTTTTAATGTTGAACAATTTTTCCAACTAAATAATGGGCAATGGATTTTTCAAGAGTATGACGGTGAAGATGCAATTTTAACTCTAAAATCTGTCGATTTAGAAATTTTGTTACGAGATATTTATGAGTTGGTTGATTTTGCCGAAAAACAAGAAGAGTAATAAAGATTTACTGCTGATAAATATTATGCTAAAAGTTAATAATTATCCTGACAATTAGTTGAAAGGAGCAACAAAATCAATGACTACAGATTTAACATCCATACCAACATCTAATTTTGTTGAAATTCTGACACAAGCGGCATTTGCATATCAAACACCAAGTCAAGAAAGACCCAGTGCTAATACAATCGTAGATGCTTTACTAGCAGCAGAAAAAGCCGCTAAACAACAAAAATTAGAATATCCTTTTACTCCTTTACTTGGTCAATGGCGGTTGTGTTTTGCTACGGGAACTCGTAAAGTCAGACAAAGAGGAGGAATTATTTTAGGAAAGGGTTACTTTTGGCCGAAATTCATACCTGCTTATATTTCTTTTAGTGCAGAAACAGAAAACTTAGCACAAACTCCCTCACCAGGAGAAATTAGTAATCAATTAAAATTAGGTGCATTTTTATTGAAATTCACAGGGTTAGCCAAATATCTAGGTAAGAAAAATATCTTGGCATTTGACTTTACCAAGATCCAAATTAGTTTATTTGGTCGTGTGATTTATCATGGTAATTTTCGTAGTCAATCACAAGCTGAAAATTTCTTCAATCAACCGGTGGCTAAATTACCTTTCTTCGCTTTCTTTTTAGTCACAGAAGACTTCATTGCTGCGCGGGGACGTGGGGGAGGACTAGCACTGTGGGTCAAAGAAAAATAAAGAATTACCAGAACTCACAACAATCATAATTTATCATGATGCTAATCAAAAATAATTACCGAGTGACCCACCTGTGACTATTGATTTTAGATTAATGTGATGTTGAGATATTGAGGGGGCTGAGTAGAACCTTGACTACCTATCCAAGCAAATGCCTGTCCTTCAAAGAATAAATCACCTGTGATATTATTATAACTAAACTGACTTAGTGAAGTAGCACCAAAAGAACTTTTAACAATTTCAATTGTATCAACTTGGCTATAGTCGGTAATAATGTCATAACCCCGACTATAAAATAAAAATATATCTGCACCAGATCCACCTTCTAGATAACTATTTCTACCTTGTCCACCTATAAGTGTATCATTACCATCATTCCCATATAAATAATTTACACCAGCATCACCTTCTAAAAAATCATCATCATAACCACCATAAATTCTATCATCGCCATAACCACCAACTAAAGTATCATTACCACCACCACCGCTAATAAAATCATCACCATTACCCCCATCTATATAATCATGAGCGCCATCAATTGAAAAAGCCAAAGACAAACTTTCACCAAACAAACTATCATTGCCATCTTCCCCAAAAATTACATCTTCACCTGCTCCTCCCTCAATATTATCCAAACCATTTCCCCCATAAATTTCATCGTTACCACCATTACCATAAATACTATCATCTCCGTCATAACCATACATCAAATCATTTTGAGGAAACCAACCAAAAAGACCATCACTAGCGCTCAAATTATTATTACCTGCATCACCTTGATAAATAGCCATTTTGCAACTCCTAAAAATCAATTTTTGACCATATTACAAATAATGGATTAGGCATAAAATCCCATCCAATTATTGTTTTAACCAACTTTGAGCGAAAATTATCTCAAAAATCTTCTCTTTATTCCTTCGGCGAAACTTTGAGGTTTTACGCAGGGGGAATTTTTCAGATAAACGGAAATTGCTCTTATAGTCTGTGTTTCTGTGCAATTTATTCACATTTAAAAACACAATATTTTCATAATACTGTTATACTTCCGCAACACCAATGTCAAAAAAAATATTTAAACTAGAAATAAATCTCAATTTCCTTACAAACAAAAAATGCAAAACCAACCACAAGACAGAGAAAATCAGGTTATAACTAATGCACCTTGGAAAAAAGCAATCAGTTCTTTATCGCTGGTGCTACTAGGTTCAGGTATGACATTAGCAGGTGGTTATTTAGCTGGCCATTACCAACAGGTTTCTAAAAGTGCTTCTAACATAGCAGTAAGTAGAGTAAATGCTGCACCACCAATAGTTGCTAATACTGATCCAAATTTTGTTACTCAAGTAGTACAAAAAGTCGGGCCAGCAGTGGTGCGAATTGATTCTTCCCGTACTGTAAAAACTCAATTACCAGATGAATTTAATGATCCCTTTTTCCGTCGCTTCTTTGGTTCAGAAATTCCCGGACAGGGAGAAAAGCGGGTAGAAAGGGGTACAGGTTCAGGTTTTATTATCAGTGCTGATGGTCGCATTCTCACTAATGCACATGTAGTAGATGGTGCAGATACGGTAAAAGTTTTACTTAAAGACGGCCGTAGTTTTGAAGGTAAAGTGATCGGCAGAGATGAATTAACTGATGTTGCAGTAGTTAAGATTGACGCAAACCAATTACCAACGGTAAGTTTGGGTAATTCTGAGAATTTGCAACCGGGACAATGGGCGATCGCTATTGGCAATCCTCTCGGTTTAGATAATACTGTAACTACAGGTATCATCAGCGCCACTGGACGTTCTGGTAATCAAATTGGTGCTGCTGATAAACGGGTAGAATTTATTCAAACTGATGCAGCTATTAACCCCGGTAACTCTGGTGGGCCTTTACTTAATGCTCGTGGTGAAGTTATTGGCATCAATACGGCTATAATTCAAGGAGCGCAAGGTCTAGGATTTGCCATTCCCATCAAGACAGCACAACGTATTTCTGACCAAATTATCGCTACAGGTAAAGCTCAACATCCCTATTTAGGAATTCAAATGGTGGGGTTAACACCAGAGTTAAAACAAAACATTAACTCAGATCCCAATAGTGGTTTAACTGTAGATGAAGATCAGGGAGTTTTAATAGTAAAAGTTATGCCTAATTCCCCAGCAGCAAAAGCCAGATTACGTGCTGGTGATGTTATTCAAAAGCTTAATGGTCAACCTGTGACAGAGCCAAATGGTGTACAAAAAGCAGTAGAAAATAGCCAAATTGGTGACAATATCAGCCTAGAAATACGTCGTGCTGGTCAGAATCTGAATATAGCTGTTAAACCTGATACTTTTCCCTCAAAAGTAGAATAGATTTTTCACTCAACAAAGCCAACTAATTTAGCTAACTAATTTAGTTAACTAAACTTGAGCGGTTAGGTATGTTAACCTATCCTTTTTATTGGCTCAATGCTCAGGATCATCAGCAATTAAAAATTACAGCAACTTGTAATCTTGGCAAGGAAAAAACGTGAGATTGTAGGCATCAGAAGTCAGAATAGTGATTAAACAAGGAATAGATAGTAGTGAGATTTTTTAATAATCATTCAGCTTGATTTGAAAAGTCTCTTTAATTCTGAATTCTAGATGATGAATGCTTACTGCAAACCTTAGTTTCCTATGCTAAATTACCAATTCAAAATTTCCAATGAACAAAGACAATAACTAATAATGGCTGTTTTCTTGTAAGAATTCAGGAGTCAGGAGTCAGAAGTCAGAATGCTGATCCAATAAGGAATAGATAGTAGTAATATTTCTTGAGAAAAGTCTCTTGAATACTGAATTCTGGATTCTGTATTCTGAATACTTACGTTTTCTTTCTACCCTCTCATAAATCTATGAAGCATAAGGACAGAATAAGTCATAAGAGCAAAGCCAGTGTCCTTGGACATGACTTAAGTAGAAGGAAATACTAACAGCAAATATTGTTAATAGCACGGGAATTACAGTGCTAAATTCTAGCTTTTTTTTGTGAATTATTTCTAAACAAGATATGGGAATAATTACTGGCCAAAAAATGGTGGTAATTAAAAACATGACAAAAGATAAAAATCTATCTTCTGGTGTAGATGTGGGATGATTCAGGGAAAACTTTAACCAATTGGTAAAAAAATAGCAAGTCATGAGTGAGTAGCTAATTACCAAAGTTAATTGGATCTGATTCATTTTTTACTCTCCTTATGGGTATCTTATGGAAATAAAAAAGGGTCAATTCCTTCTTCGGAATGTTGATATACCAACTATTTCATAGTAATTAATGCCTATATTTCTCAGAGTAAAAGGCAGATTTAGGTACAAAGAATTCACCCTTTAATAACTCTGTTTCCCAATAAAAATCTCTCAATTAAATAAATATTAATCAAATACTAAAAACATAGTAATCTGTACTCCTACTGAATTTTTAAAGGTAATGAAGAGAATAGCAATTATACTTATTAATATTAACTAGCTATTCTTTCAATGGTATAGCACAGGTATGAAAAAATTGGCAAATAAAATGCAGCATTTGCTACTGCAAAAATCAAAAATTTGCAAATTAGCCAATTTGGCAGATAAGTAGTCGTGCAAAATTAAATTCCTCCGTGGAGAGAGGGAACAGGGAACTCTTAACAGGTAAAGAAGTTGTGTAATTTATTCTGCATAATTACTTATCTCCGACTCAGAATTT
Organism: Nostocaceae cyanobacterium; assembly: GCA_035298905.1. Taxonomy (GTDB): domain Bacteria; phylum Cyanobacteriota; class Cyanobacteriia; order Cyanobacteriales; family Nostocaceae; genus DATGXB01. Next base: position 42,532 of record DATGXQ010000415.1, read on the forward strand.
ATGTGTAGAGCAATCTGAGTTGAGTTGTGAGGAGATACTTAGTTCTGATGTCAAATTTAAAAGTAAAATCTTATTCATCTCTAGCGATGATAAATGGCGGTGCTTTCCGCAAACCCTCACCAATAGGTTACTTTATCAAGTCCATCTATGTAGACTTTGTTTGTGTAGTAGAGAACTTTCTTCGCTTAATTACAAATGATTGAGGGTGGCTATATAGTGCTTAGTTAATGGCTTAATAGCATGGTTATCTGAGAAATTTATGTCAAAACTATTACTTATTAATGAATGAGTAAACCAGTCATATATCTGATGTTTTTTAATCTTGAGAGTGATTTTGGGGAAACAGGTGGGCAAGTACTGCATACGCAAATCCAGTAAGTAAACTAACTGATAATGCTGCTATGATGAAAGTAGACATAGGCTAAAAACTGCTTTCCTCTATGGTGTAATTTCTGCCCAATTAATAGAGCGTAATTTTTGACATTAAAAACCAAAGCTTTATCAAGCAAAGCCAAAATTTAGATGAATGTTCATGCTGATGACCACTCTTAAACTAACAATGGAGTGTGTCACTGTTATGACTAATTTGTGTCAATGTGTAGATTTTTCACAAATTTAGGCTAGAGGAAGGCAAAAGCGAAACTCACTACCTACTTCTAATTGACTTTCTACTTGAATTTGACCACCTTGTAATTCTACTAATGTGCGGGAGATGGTTAAACCTAAACCAGTCCCCCCAGAATGGCGATCGCGTGATTGATCCGCACGCCAAAAACGTTCAAAGACATGGGGTAAATCTTCTGGGGCAATGCCAATTCCTGTATCAATTACTGCGATCCAAAGTTGATCAGCCGCTACCCAAACCCGCATAGTGATTTTTCCCTCGGTAGTGTAGCGGATAGCATTACCCAATAAATTTACTAATATCTGTTCTGTACGGTCAATATCTGCCAATACTAAAGGTAGTGTGGCCGGGCATTCCAATTGCAACAACGGGCCATCTTCTAATAACTGGTCAGAAAATCTTTCTACTAATGACTCTAACAAAGGACGTAAATGCACTTTCTGGAGATTAATTGGTAAATAACCAGCTTCCGCTTTAGAAATTTCTTGCAAATCATTAACTAATCTTTCTAAGCGCTTTGTTTCTTTCACTAACCGCCGATAAATCTCCGGTGAAGATTCAATTTCTCCCTCTGCTAATTCTTCCAAATAACCC
>DATGXQ010000416.1:0-2677 GCA_035298905.1 Nostocaceae cyanobacterium
AGTTTATCAATCTACATTACTACTATTTTTTTCAAAGAAATGCAGATGCGATCGCCCTAGCCGCAAGCAAAGATATGGGCGTTTTTATCATCTCCCCCGCCGATAAGGGAGGGAAGCTATACCAGCCTCCTCAAAGCCTTAAAGATTTATGTCATCCCTTTTCGCCTTTAGAATTAAACTATAGATTTCTCTTGGCTGACAACCGCATTACTACCTTAAGTGTAGGGCCAGCCACGCCAGAGGAATTAGTAGCACCGTTACAAGTTGCTGATAATGTTGGTGAGTTAACAGCAGCAGAAATTGCCACTTTCCAACGTTTAGAAAATCATCAAAAAACCGTTTTAGGAACTCAACAGTGTAGCCAATGCTATGCTTGTTTACCTTGCCCAGAAAAAATCAATATTCCCGAAGTTTTGAGATTACGTAATTTGGCAGTGGCGTACAACATGACAGATTACGGACAATATCGTTATGGAATGTTTGAAAATGCTGGTCATTGGTTCCCTGGAATGAAAGCCAACCGTTGTACAGAATGCGGTGATTGTTTACCTCGGTGTCCAGAAAAGTTAGATATTCCTACATTATTAGAAGATAGCCACAATCGGTTAAATGGCAAAGCCGGAAGAAGATTGTGGGGATAATTCGTAATTCGTAATTAAATTTCTTGAGAATTATGCAAGTAACACAACAGAAATACTACACACCAGAAGAATATTTAGCACTTGAGGAAAATGCTGAATATAAAAGCGAATACATTGATGGACAAATAATTCCTATGGCAGGCGGAACAGCAAATCATAATCGAATAGCAGGTAACTTTTATGCTGTAATGAATTTTGCATTTAGGCAAAAAGAATACGAAGTTTTTAACAGCGATATGCGTTTATGGCTACCTCAAAAGCGTATATATACATATCCTGATGCAATGATTATAGTCGGTGAGCCAGAGTTCTATAACAATCGAACAGATATTATTACTAATCCCCAGGTGATTATTGAAGTTTTATCAAAGTCTACTAAGGGGTATGACCGTGAAGATAAATTTCAGGCTTACAGAACAATTCCTAGCTTTCAAGAATATTTATTAATTGACCAAACTCGGATTCATGTAGAGCATTTTTCCAAAACAGGTAAAAAGCAATGGAATCTGCGGGAATATGATGAGGAGGATGAGGCGATCGCTCTCGTCACTGTACCCTTTGAGATTAGCTTACAGGATTTATACGACAAAGTAAACTTTGGGGTGGCAGAGCCGGAAGAGAAAATTGATGGCGTGGAGTAGGGAGTGCGATCGCCACTTTTTGCTAAAGTATAAATATTCATAACAATTACTAATTTTAAAACATATTTTTACTTCCATTTCATCACCACATAGCAAAATTATGTTGAAGTCTGTAAAAATAGAAAATTTTCGAGGTTTTCAATCCTTCGAGCTTCAGCAACTTGGTAGGGTTAACCTGCTAGTGGGTAAAAATAATACAGGTAAAACATCTATATTAGAAGCCATTCAACTTTTATGCTCACGAAATAATCTTGAACCACTACGCCAAGCAATGACTAAGCGGGGTGAATTTTATTTTGATGAAAACTCTAGCAATTTGCAAGAACTGGATGTTCGCAATCTTTTTTATGGACATGCAATTGAATTAGAAAGGAGATTTGCAATAACAGCTAATAATGAAAATAATCTACAAGAACTGGTTGTTTCAATAAAGGCACATAGTTTTCATATTACAGAAGGAAATACTGTACTTGATGCTTATAAAAATGATGAATTTATAAAAGCATTATTAGAACGTAATTTTTTTCTAGAAATAAGTTGGAACGGAACAGAAAAAGAGCCTTTAATACTACTGCCTTTATCATCCAACGGAGGGCTAGCCATAGACTATGTTCATCGATTTCGTGGGAATAATAAAAACGCTACATCAAAACTACAATTCGTAACATCATCCTCGCTAGAAACTGAGATGATGATTGAACTATTTGACCAAATTGTACTAACACCAGAAGAAATAATTGTACAGCAAGCACTTAATAAAATTGATTCCAAAATTCAACGTATCGCTCCAATGAGTTCTCGTAAATTTAGGGATTCTTTAGATGGTTCGCGGGGCGGTTTTTTTGTGCTGCTTTCTGATATTAACCAGCGTGTACCAATTGGTAGTATGGGTGATGGGGTGTGGCGTATGTTAGGACTTGCATTAGCTACAGTATGTGCTAAAGACGGATACTTATTTGTTGATGAAATAGATACTGGGCTTCATTTTACAGCAATGTCTGATATGTGGCGGATGATTTGGGAAACTGCAAAACGTTTAAATGTACAGGTTTTCGCCACTACTCATAACAGTGATTGTTGGATGAGTTTAGCCAGTATTGCTCAACGGGAAGATGTTACTGAGGATGGTATTAGAATCCACAGAATTGAGCAAGGTAAAGATAAAAGTGTAGTTTTTACAGAACCTCAAATTGTCATCGCTGCTGAAAGAGAAATTGAGGTACGTTAGCAATGCCAAGGGGTTACGTAGCTAAAAAGCTTTTGGTTGAGGGGAAAGACGACCTGCGCGTTATACCGGAATTGATAGAAAAAAACGGAATTGTTTGGGTTAATAACAAGAAGGAACCGATTGTATCTATTGAAGATTACGGTGGTTATAGCAATCTTAATTCAGAC
>DATGXQ010000417.1:0-2950 GCA_035298905.1 Nostocaceae cyanobacterium
ATGGTGCAGATGGCAACACAGTTTTAGAAACCACTCTTACTGAATCTGTTATTTCTGGTGGCAGGACTATAAAAGTGCAGTCTGCCTCTGGCTACAAAGCAGGGATATCGATCGCTGTCAATGGAGTCAACTATACTACCCAGAGTGTTAATACCGATACCAACACCATCACACTAACGGCTGGAGTTAGCACCAATTTAAGCAAAGGAGTCTCAGTAAAACTAAATAATACTGTGACTTACCAGGAATTTTATTTAACTGCATTTGACGTTGATAATGCCAATGAATATGCGGATGTTGAACTGTATCGTCACGGTTCAATAGTCTACTGGGACTTACTGCCCTATTATTCTTCGCTTTCAAATTTTTATACAAACAAACTTAAAACTATTTACGACTGTATGAGGAGCAATTAGTGCAAAGTGTAAAAGCCTTACTAGAAAAATTAAAAGCGCAAAACGCTCTCATTGATACGGTTAATTACCCCAGAATACAATTCGGAACCAAGGCACGCCGATACAGATTTTCTGAACTTCTCCCAGAAAAACGGGTAACAAAGAACGAGTATCGGGAAGAAGAAATCAGCTACAGAACCATAATGGCTAACTCTGGAACTCGGTACTCGCCAGTGGTGATCAAGGGTGGTGCAGCTGTTGGTTCGATGCTGGTGGAGTTAGGGAACTCCGATATTGGTGCAGAATTCACTGGGCAGGCTTTAGATAGCTTGATGGAGTTGTTAAACACCAATGCAGCTGATATGCAAGAGGCTGAACGGCAAATTATCAACTTTACCGATCGGGCCATTGGTAGAGCATTAGCTGAATACCGGGAGAAACAGCGCTGCGATGCGATCGTTGATGCCCAGTTTGTCAGACAAGGGTATAACGGCTACCGAGAAGTAGTTGATTGCCCCAACCCAGAAGGGCATAGAGTCACTATTCCTAGTGGTACTAAAACTGATTTGGCTGGTTGGTATGACCCAACTTACAACCCTATGGAGGATATCGCCAATAAAATTTCTTGGTTGCGGTCAGAAAAAGGGTTAATTGTTACCCGAATTATGACTTCTTTATCTAGAAAACTGGTACTGGCAAGGAATCCATTTGTTCAAGCCTACGGCAGTGGTATTACTGTAGTCCAAGGCCAGTTGCAAGGTACTGGACCAAGCGGCATAGAAGCAACAGTTGACGCAGCATTTGCCAAAGAAAAGTTCCCACCTGTGGAAACCTACGATTTACGCTATTACGAATCTGATAGCTCAAGCCATCGCTTCCTCAAGGAAAGTGCTTTCGTAATGCTTTGTGAAACTGGTCGAGAAACAGCGATCGATTTGGGAGATGAAGCCCCCATTCCCATGTACGATACCTTGGGCTATACAGCAATTGGTCGGGCAGTTGGACAAACAAAGCCGGGGGTTGTTGTTAGGTCTGAGTATAAGGAAGATAAACCACCACGCATTGAATTTGAAGGTTGGCAGACTTCTTTACCAGTTTTACAAGACCCAGAAGCGATCGCCGTTTTTGACATACCTGAACCCAGCAATAATTAGACATTTCTACCAATCTTTCAGATTCCAAACCTAAACCTTAATCACTAAGAATGCAAAATGACAGTTTTTTTTGATGTTCCTCACAGCATAGGTTGGAGAGGAATCACATATCAACCAGGATTACAAGATATCCCTGATGATCTAGCAAAGGCATTAGGTTATCGGGTTGCTGAAACTCTTGTAAATGTTGAAACTTCCACAACTGAGGAAATTTCATCAACGGCTGAAGTTGTTCCAACTGCTCAAACTTCCACAACTGAGGAAATTTCATCAACGGCTGAAGTTGTCCCAACTGCTCAAACTTCCACAACTGAGGAAATTTCCCCAACTGAAGGTCGTCGTAGGCGTAGTGGCTAATGAAAGAAACTTGGTTTCAAAACCCTTTGGATACTGGCACAGAAGATGGGTTAATCATCTTTTTGCAAATCATTTGTAGAATTGTTAATCCTACTGCTAAATTCGCTAAAGATAAATTTGGTAATGAAGCAGTACAAAAAATAGGCTTAGTAATAGGAAGTATTTTAGGCGAAAAGTTTTACGAAGAACCCAGCGAGATTAAAAGATTTGAGCAAATATTCCCAGAATTTCATAAACTAGCTCTATCCCAAAATCTGTTTCTTGATTCTAATCCAGTATCAGAGAAACTTTTAACTTTACTAGAATCGACCAAGATTCTAGAATGCTCGGATGGCGAATTTTATCAATATTTCAACGATGGCTTGGGATTGGGGTAATTTTCAGGAGAATTTCAACTTAGTAAAAACACTGGTTCAATTTCCAGAATCTCTAAATACAAATGTTGAAATATATTTAACGGAATCAGCAGCTAATCAATCCACTGGAGAACCAAAATATAGACCATATTGGGTAGGCGCCAAAATATTGGAGCAAGACTCTTCTCAGCAAACGTTATCATCTGCTGATGGGGCAGTTTTCACAGGCATGGCTAAACCTATCGAATCCTATTATTTAACTCAACGATCAATAGATGTAAAAAATGGCTGGGAAATTCCTACAGGGTTTGGAGCAACTGTCGAGGAAGAAATACTAATTCAAGGAACTACTTCAATTCCTAATATTTCAGTATTTTAAGTATGACCGAATCGCCTTTTGCTAATTGGGGAAACTCTACTCTAAACTTTACTCTTCCTGGAGAAGCAACGGGAGAAACTGACCCCTTAACAGGTAATCAGGTCTTCGGCTCAGAGCGAACCCTGGTAGTGGTGGCAAAGCTTGATCAAAATGGAAATCCCCGAATACAGAGATTGCCTGGTGTCGATCCACAAGCGGCTTTCTTATATGGCAGAGTCATATCTGCTTCGCTTAACGGACAAAACCTGGGCTTTAATTTGCCAGCAGGGTTGAGATCCAACCAACGAGCAGCCGCCACTTGGGAGGAGC
>DATGXQ010000418.1:0-4590 GCA_035298905.1 Nostocaceae cyanobacterium
GCAGCTGACGGTTTAGGTGCGCTCAAACTCCATGCGGCTTTCGCAGATTTAGAACAAGTTTATAATTCTAGTCCTGAATGGTTAGTGAAATTTAGTATTATTGCAACCTTGGGAGAGTTGGGTGATCCCCGTGCTTTTGAACTACTCAAGCAAGCACTTTCTGCCGATGTAGAATTAATTAGAACAGCCGCCATTAGTTCTTTAGGTGAGTTAGGCAACCCAGAAGCGGTTTCCCTCTTAATTCCTTATGCCACTGATGCAGATTGGCAGGTGCGGTATCGAGTCTTACAAGCGTTAACTCGTTTGGGTGGTGCAGAGGCTAAATCTATTTTAGAAAATTTAGTTAATGATGAAGTGGAAGCGATCGCTAATGAAGCCAAAAAATCTTTACCGAAATAATGGGTTTAAAGCCCCGTCCTTCTAGGACGGCTTTCTGATAGAATAGTGGGAACAGGCAGGGCATTGTCTGTTGGGCGAGATAGTGTAAGACGGTATGAAACTGCAACTGTTGTTTGAACCCAGAATCTCCGCACTTTTAGGGCGGGGAGTATGTCAAAAGTGGTAGCTTAATCTAAGTCAGCATTTAGTTATTAGCATTCAGCTTCCAGCTGTTGTGGGAATGAACCTCAGTCAATCAAAAATAATACTATTCTTGCTCTAGCTGGCTGACAGCTGAGTGCTGATACCAATTCATTCAAGGATTCACAATTCACAATTCACAATTAAAGAGACTTTAAGAGGGCGTTTGAAAAGTAGTTTAGGAAACCTGAAACCTAACCCCCCTATCCCCATTCCCTTGTAGGGAATGGGGTTTCAAAGCCTCTCCAACAATTAAAGCTTTTCCTTTTCCCTCTCCTAAGAGGAGAGGGTTAGGGAGAGGTAGGGGAGAGGTTTGGAAAGAGGTTGATTTATACATTAAAAACTTTTCAAACATCCTCCAAGAGCTAATTTGAATTTTGAACTTTGTTGGCGTAAGCCTTGCCGCAGACTATCTTGAATTTTGTTGGCGAAGCCTAGCCGAAGGCTATTTTGAATTTTGAATTTTGAATTTTGAATTGGTATTACTTACAGCTGTGAGTGCGACGACGATAGATAGTAAATACTGCACCCACTAACCCTAAACCAAGTAACATAGTTGGTTCAGGTACTCTAGCAAACAAACCACCAGAAAAGGCTAAATTTTGAATTGATTGACCACTATTGAGAATTGATAGAATATCATTAAGTTGAGCATCATTGATTTGTAAAGATAAGCTACCTCTACCTAAAGAAGTTTCACCATTAGCATTGGTAAAAAAACCATTTAGGTCTACATCTACACCTACATTAGCTCCAATTTGAGCAAGTACATAATTAGCAGATCGCACAGTAAAGGTATTAATTCCATCTATTAAAGATGGTTCATTAGCATTAGGAAATCCCACCACACCAGGAATTGCAGTTCTACCAAAATCAAGAAAGGGTGTTGTCGATGGAGAATTAAAGTTAATGCCACCAATGCTAGCTGTATTAAAATCGGTAAAACTTCCTGTTTGTGCAGTAAGTGCAATAGGTGTCACTGACTGAGGAGAAAAATTTAGAGATGTTAATGATAATTCTGCTAGAGTGCTTGTGGTTGTATTATTATTTGGATTACCATTCAGCGTAGAACCACTACTCAACTGAAAATCACCTTGAAATGGTGCAGCTAAAGAATTATTAGTATTACTTAATACTCCAATGATTGATACAGATAAACCAACAGCAACTCCAAAAGTTGTTCTAAGTAATGTTGTCCAAGTCATCTTATTTTTACTCCCAAAAAGCTTGTAATTGAAAACACATCTCTGGGATATTTGCACTTGATTAATTACAGGATTTATTGTCAACTGAGATATTTCTTTGTTTATTTTTATATAAATATATGAGTTATTAATCTGAGTCAATATCAAATGATTTTTCTTTATCTAACATTTATTTGTGCCAAAGTAGCTAAAAGTTTATGATGCCACCATCAATAAAATTTTGAGCAGCTAAATAGGGATGGGGTAGGGATTTAAGTACATTGTTAAAATTAATAAATGATCCCCATTAGCTGAAAATCTTGTATATGAGTCACCGTAATATGTCAATGATTTTACTTCAGCAATTATTTGTAGCGATTTATAACTGTCTATAAGTCTAATTCCCAAAGATTCCTAGCATCTCAAATGCCGTACATTCACTGAATGATTTCATATTTCCTTTGTTTTATTTATGAATTTCTAATGAAGAAACTGTAAAGCTGTTCCATCTTTGATTGATGAATGAGATATAAGAGTCGGGTTTGATTATAAATCATAATTGAGGAGTTGGGAGTCAGAAATCAGAAGTTAGAATAATTATAGATTTTAGATTTTGAATTTAAGAATCTAAGTCAGAAGTCAGGAGTCAGAAGTCAGGAGTCAGAAGTCAATAGTTATCACACAAAGAATAGAAATTAGTAATATTTGGCGAAAATTATTTAGCTTGATTTTCAAATTCTCTCTAATTCTCAATTCTGAATCCTTACCAATCTAAAATCCACAATCCCAAATCTAAAATTGAAGTGTCTGGAGTCAGTAGCCAGAATAGTTATCACTGAAAAAATAGATATCAGTTTTTTGAAAAAAATTATTCAGATTGACTCCCAAATTCTCTTACAGCAGATTTCAGGTAAATGAGGTACAAATTTTAAAAACAAAGCCATGTACCAAGAGACTTCCAACCCTGTTCCCTGTTAAGAGTTCCCTGCTGTAAATTCTGAATACTGAATACTGACAATAAATCCTTTACTAGCTACCCATATACCTGACTCCAAGTAGTAGCTAAAAATACGATAACCGCAGCTATGGCTAATAATCCCTGAAGCAAATTACCTACTAAAGAGCCAACAACAATTCCTATTCCAGCTTTTACAGCTATTCCAATATTTTTGCGATAAAGATACTCGCCGATAATTGCTCCTAGTAAGGGACCTAGTAACATTCCTAATAAGGGACCACCAAAAGGTAAAGTGGGTAATAGTCCCAAAAATCCTAATACAAAACCTACTACTGCACCAATTTGTCCCCACTTACTAGCACCTGCTTGTTTTGCTCCTATATATCCGGCTAAAAAATCTACTCCCATACTCAAGAGCAAAACAATAATTGTCACAATTAGCGGAATTTTAATTGCCGTAAAAGAATGACTGACGACTCCCCAAATAATTACAGATGCTAAAATTAAACTACTACCAGGAATAGCCGGAACTACAGCACCAACAATTCCTACTATCATGACAGCAATCAATAACCAGTAAATAATCTGCATTTCTGTTTCCGACGGTCTAATTACTCAATATATAGTAATTCTAAATCAGTCGTGAACAAGAAGATACCCGACTGCTTAAAGAAGTCGGGGATCTGGATCAAAGAATTCTGGAGGAGGCAGAAATCAGAATTTAGAATGGTTGTCAAACAAAGAATAGATAGTAGTGCAATTTTTTAATCATCATCCAGCTTGACTTAAAAATTTTCTTTAATTCTCAATTCTAGATTATGAATGCTTACCTGAATATTTGCTCTATTTTCAGCTATTTAAAATTCTTGATTTCTTACTTTTACCAGGAATGCAGGGGGAGCAATGATGTCAGTTACAACCAATAACAATCCCTTGGATTATATACACTTGACATTATAAATCCCAACTTGCTAAATAATCAATCGTTGTAATTACCTATTTTCGTTAAATAATTGCCAATTATTGTCAATAACTTTGAGAATAGACCCTAGTTATTGAGAAAGCGCAAATTTGCCTCTGTTGATGATGAGCATAACTTATATTTCTCCAGATTCACCACTACCCAAAGTGACTGCTCCTAAAGTGACGGCTAATTTATCTGCAATGCCTGAAATCCAGTTTTCATCTTGTTTGGTGTAACTGCGGGGTGCATTTGCCCCTAATATCATCACTCCTTGATTGCCTATTGGTTGACAAATTACTCCTTGTGTGTTTTCTGGCAAATAATCAAATTCGATTTTCCCTGGATAAACTTTTAAAGCTACTAAATAAACGGGTTTTTTAGTTTCTAACACCCGTTTTAAAATGGGGCCTGGTGTGACTTCTGATTTTGGGCTAAGTATGCCCCGCCTTAATATAACTTTACCTTGATGGTAAACGAGGAGCGATCGCGTGACTGTATTAGTCAACAATAAATGAGATGCCCAAGCCAACTCTGTTTTTACCGCTTCTGGTAAATCATCAGCCAGGAAAAATCCTTCTTCACCAATTAACTCTACTGTATCAGGCGATCGCGGTTGTACTTGCTGCCAAATTAAACCAGTTAAAATTAACACAGCACTTAAAATTACTCCTAGCACATCACCACGCGCTTGGGAGTCTGTTAATTCTGGTGTTAGCAGTCGGTTAATGAGTAGCAATGTAGCACCCAACCCACCAACTACTAGAGGTAAACGCCGTAAAACTCGATTGGGATCTGATTTAGTCATAGGAAATAGGTGATTGGGTATTGGGTATTGGGTGTTGGGCAGGAAGTAGGTTAAATTTTCTCCCTATCTCCCCATCTCCCCATCTCCCCATCTCCCCTCC
>DATGXQ010000419.1:0-34909 GCA_035298905.1 Nostocaceae cyanobacterium
CTTTCTCCGCGTCCCCGCGTCCCCGCGTCCCTTTCTTTCCTCCTGCCTCCTGCCCCCATCAACTAGGAGAGTTGAAATAAGAAAGTAACTAAGTCTCCCTTACCTAAACTAATGCGATCGCCTGGACGGAGGCGGTGTCTATTTCCTGGTAACAACGGCAAATTATTAATATAAGTCCCGTTAGAACTACCTACATCTTCAATGAAATAAGAATCACCCTCAACCCGAATATCCGCATGTACCCGTGAGACAACTTCTGAATGAGGGAATCCAGAAACGTCGATATCTGGCGGAATGCGGTCATTGGGCTTACCAATATGAATTACAGACAGACTTTGTGGCAATTCTATTTCTCGGTTACTTTGAACGTGGAATAAACGAGCCACGATTTGTTGTAATTGAGTTCTAGCCGCAGTTGTAGGGGGTGTGGGTGGTGCAGGAGGTGCTGCTTGAACCACCACTGGTTCTGGGGGTGCTGGTGGAGTTGCTAATGATTCCTCAGTCACCACAATCGGTGTCGGCTCTGGTGCGGCTGTTGGAGGTGTAGTTTCTGCTACTACCACTGGTGGCGGTGTGGGTGGTGCAGAAGCCACTACAGGTGCGGGTGGTGGTGCTACTGGTGCAGCTACGGGGGGTACAGGTGGTGCAGCAGGTGTTGGTGGTGGTGCTATTGGTGCAGCTACAGGTGCTGGTGGTGGTGCTACTGGCTCTGCTACAGGTGCGGGTGGTGGCGCTATTGGTGCAGCTACCGGTGCTGGTGGTGGTGCTATTGGTGCAGCTACCGGTGCTGGTGGTGGTGCGGCAACTGTTGGTGCGGGTATAGGTGGTACAGATGGTTGAGCGGGTATAGGCGGTGGTGCTATGGCTGGTGTTGGTGCTGCTGGCGGTGCTGCTACTGCTGTAGGCGGCAAGCTAGAACCCGCAGGAGTACCCAGACCTAAAGGATCTGGTTGTAAAAGCTCTAGCATCGGATCAGGGGTAACTAGGGGCGGCACTTCTACGGGAATATTAGGAGCAACAGTGGGTGCAACTGCTGTAGCCACTGTTGCGGCGGCGGCATTGGAATGGAGATTGTAACCGCACTGACCGCAGAAAGCGGCATCTGCCTGCACAGTAGCCCCGCAACTGGGACAATAAGTAGTCGCTGGTAAGGGTGTGTAGCAGGCTTCACACTGTACAGCGCCGTCTGGGTTGGGATGATTGCAATTAGGGCAGACGATCATGAATTTAAGCCTTTATCAAGGTCATCGTAAAAAATATTACTGGCAAGCAGAGGAGCGACTCTAGCTTTACGATTTTAACAATTACCCCTGAGAGAAAATTTTGAGAAAATTTAAGGTTTGAGTTCCAAACCTGCGGCTTGATCAAGTAGCCACAAAAGTTCTCCTTGGGGTTTAATTAACCGAGATGGGTAGGTGAAATCATCGGCAACAGGTGCAAAGACTTGTGCTAAAGCAGGTCTTTTATTAGCACCAGCAGCTAGAAAAATCACTGTGCGAGCCGAGTTAATCAAAGGATAAGTGAAAGTGATGCGGGGGTTGCTGTCTTTGTTACCGACAGTAATCAATCTATCTTTAACTTTGAGTGCTTCTGTATGGGGAAACAAAGAGGCAGTGTGAGCATCATCTCCCATTCCCAATAAAATTACATCCAATACAGGAAATTGTCCCGGTGTGGTATGAAAAAATTCTTGAATGTGCTGCTCATACTTAGCAGCATCTACAGCCGGGTTGCCTGATAATGTCGGTATAGGATGAATGTTAGCAGTTGGGATAGCAACACGATCAAGCCATGCACGACGTGCCATTAATTCATTGCTATCGGGATGATCTGGGGGAACATAACGCTCATCTCCCCAAAATACGTGTATTTTATCCCAAGGCAAGTTTTGTGTGGCGATCGCTTCGTACAACGGCTTGGGGGTACTACCACCCGATAAGACAATGGTAAATTGTCCTCTTTGGGTAATGGCAGTCTCTAATTTAGACAGGATCAAGTCTAGCGCCCGTGCTACTAGCGCCTTTTGATCCGGCAGAACTTCAACCGTTTTGTTCATGGCTTTATCATCACCTAGCCGACTTCCAGCAATACAATACCTAACTTCTGACTGTTTTCCTGTTTAACTTTTGAAACATTTAACATCATCAAGTTAAGCCCAGAAAGTACAGCTAAAGGTTGTTTATCACTATTTCCGGTTAGCTGTCAGTAGTCAGTGGTACTAACAAGCGGTTAAAAATTCAAAATTCAAAATTCAAAATTCAAAATTCAAAACTTGAACGGATGGGAGCGAGGAATTATAAAATAACTTTCATAAACTGATAAATACTCAACAAAATAAAATTCAAGAATAAATTCAAAAATAAATTCAAAAATATTTTTCTCCCCTGCCCCTTGCCCCCCGCGCAGCGTCAGCGTGAGGATTTCTGCCAGTAGACCTCTGCTTCAAAAAATTGGTGACTCAAATAGTAACAAAGACAGCAGAAAATCTGTCATAAAAATTGCTACCCAAGTTGTCACGACTGCTGTAGTTGCCGATTCTCCTACTTCTTTTGCTCCTCCTTTGGTAGTTAATCCCCAACTACAACTATTTACACTTACTATTAATCCAAAGATGAATCCTTTGAGCAAAACAATCAAAATATCTGCTGGTGTGAGAAAATCTCTGACTGATTCTAAAAATTTTTCGGGAATGACTTGATAAAATTGATTAGCAGCAAAAGCTCCACCAGTAATGCCCATCACTAAAGCAAAAATCATCATCAAGGGCATAATTGAACAACAAGCAATCACTCTGGGTAAAACTAAGTAGTCAATGGGATCAGTTTTGAGCATATAAAGAGCGTCAATTTGCTCTGTGATTCGCATTTCTCCTATTTCTGCCGCAAAAGCTGAACCTACTTGTCCAGCCATGATACTCGCTGTTAAAATAGGTGCTAATTCTCGACAAAAAGCTATAGCAAAAGCACCACCAACACTATCTACTGCACCAAATTTTACTAATTCTCTAGCGGTTTGAATGGTAAAAATCATTCCAGCAAAGCCACTGACCAGCAATACTGGTGAGAGGGAAGCAGGGCCAGCAATGACCAGATGTTCAAGAATTTTCCGGGGATAAATTTTGCCTTGGAATAGGTGTAACCAAATTTGACCTAGTAAAAATATGGCAGCACAATAGCGGTTAATTCTCAAAGTTTTTGCACGGGTTTTTGGTTTTAATTAACATCATGGGAAGATACAGCAGTTTGCACGAGATTGAGATACATACAGCATATTTCCAGTACATGAGGTACAAATTGAAAATCGAAACTCAGACACCAAGCGACTTTTACTTCTGACCGGAGGCGGAGCGTCTCCGGCTCCGCTCCTGACTCCTGAATTCTGCTGTAACTTCAGCTTGCAAGCCGGATATAGCGGACATTTAATCACCAACAAATAGAATATCCCAATCAGCGATCGCTTCTCGTTGGGAAATCAATAATTGCTGTATCCCTTTTTCAGCAAAATCCAAGATTTGATTTAACTGACTACGGCTAAAACTACCTTCTTCGGCTGTACCTTGTACTTCAATAATCCCTAGTTTGTGGTTCATAACCACGTTAAAATCTACCGTAGCGGCTACATCTTCGATATAGTTGAGATCCAAAAACGGTTCACCCTCTAATAACCCTACCGATACTGCTGCTACTTGTCCACATAAAGGCGATCGCTCTAATACTCCCTGCTGTAATAATTTAGAAATAGCGTGAGCTACAGCCACAAAAGCACCTGTAATAGCTGTGGTTCTTGTCCCCGCATCTGCTTGTAATACATCTGCATCTACTGTCAGCGTCCTTTCTCCCAATATCTCAAAATCGATCGCCGCTCTTAAACTTCTCCCGATTAAGCGTTGAATTTCCTGTGTTCTCCCTGATAACTTTAAAAATTCCCTTTCCTGTCTTTGTTGTGTCGCAGCTGGTAACATTCTGTATTCAGCCGTCAACCAACCTTTCCCACTGCCGACTAAAAACTTCGGTACTCCTTGAGTCACACTCACGTTACAAAGTACCTGAGTATCACCACATTTAGCGAGAACTGAACCAGGGGCAAACCGCGTAAAATCAGCATAGAAACTATGAGGACGCAGTTCATAGGGTTTTCGACCGTCTGGACGTTGCCAAGCCATTAAATTTGCCTCAAAATTACGAATTAGGATTTGGGATGTAGGGAAGCCAGCACCATAAGCGGGTCTCCTGACTTGAAGTGACCGGCGTTGTAAGGTACAGGTAAATTACAGCAAATTCCAGGTAAATGAGGTACAAATTTTTGTCACAAAGCTTGATGCTAAAAGACTTTCACCCCTGTTCCCCGTTCCCTGTTCCCTGCTGTAAAAACAGTTAATTCCAGCAAAGAGTTTACTTTTTACCTTTGATTTTGGTATGAAAAGAAAGTCACATTAGTAAAACGTAATAAACCTTAGCACATCTTTACCGTGTACGCTATGAGCCGGAAAGTAGGGCAAATTATAAAATCTGTAATTAAGGTTACAATCAGTTTAAGGATAAGCTCTGAAGTAACTATTAGGTTATAGCAGTAGTTTAAAAGTATTTCCAAGGAGGCGGTAACAATGGGCTGGGCTGGGTTAAGAATTATTTTAGTGGAACCAGCAGGGCCCCTAAACTTAGGCTCGATCGCTAGGGTAATGAAAAATTTTGGTTTGAACAACCTAGTTTTAGTTAATCCTCAATGCGATCGCACATCAGCAGACGCTATGAAAATGGCAGTCCACGCCAAAGAAATTTTAGAATCTGCGATGATAGTAGCCACCTTACCAGAAGCCTTAAAGGGATGTGTGCGGACTATAGCTACCGTAGGACGTAATTACAGCCTAAATGTACCCCTAGAAAATCCCCGCACAGCCTTACCTTGGCTCATGGAAGTACCAGAACAGCCCACAGCCCTGATTTTTGGCAGAGAAGACAGAGGATTAACTAACGAAGAATTAAATTATGCCCAAAGGCTAGTTTACATTCCCACCAATCCAGACTATCCTTCCCTGAATTTAGCCACATCCGTCGCTATCTGTTGTTACGAATTATCACAATCTCTTGATCTATTTGTCACTCAGGATAAACCCGCAACAGAATTAGCACCTTGGGATCTTGCGGAAGCCTACTATCAACATTTAGAATCCCTACTATTATCTATTGGTTATCTTTACCCCCATACGGCAAGTAGTCGAATGGAAAAACTGCGCCAACTCTATCATCGTGCTGATTTGCAAACTAGTGAAGTTGCTATGTTGCGAGGAATTTTGCGACAGGTAGAATGGGCCATTAAAAATTACAATCAGCTAGAAAACTTATAATTATTCGCTTAATATGTCCGCAATTATTTCCCAAAAGGATTAATATGACTTACACTAAACACAAAAATGCTACTTAGTCCCAATTAGGTGATCTGAGTATCAAGGTGCTTAAATAATCAATTTTGGGTCGAATCATTTATCAGAACTAAAGTCCAGTGGGTCACAAGGAGTAGCAGTGTCAGAATCAAGTGACAAACTAATAGCTGTTTCCAGACGTGAAGCTTTACAGCGTCGCCGTCGTCAGCGCCAAGTGCCAAAAACAGCACCCAAGAAAGCCAGGAGTCAGCCCCAAGCTATGGCTACCAGTGAAGCGATGGTGATATCGCGCCTCAATAATCATATCAGCCCTCCTAGCATTCCGACTGAGGGGCGAAGGACGCGATCGCGGGTGGTTGTACCGCCAATGGTCAAACCAATCCCAACAAGAGGCAAATTACCACCAACTAAATCGGGTGCTGTGAAGGTGAAAACAGTCAGAGTACCAAAACCAGGAATGGCCAAAATAGACAGAAGGCCATCCCGCAAAACTCGGTTAAAGCCCATGGCCAGAACCATGTTATACGCTTTACGTTTGCTGATTGTTGGCGTAGGGATGGGAGCTATTGTCGGCACTTTACTGTCAATCCTTGACCCAGCTAATCGCATCGTTACAACACCAACAGCACCTAACAGTAATGTAGGACAATCTCAAACATCATCTAACCCTAATCCGGCTGGTGGTGGTTTGTACCTGTCCCAAGAAATCACCCCACTGAAAAATGCTGTGCAGAACTTAGCAGCAGCTAACCCTAATCTGACACCAGGGGTATTTTTGGTAGATTTAGATAATGGTGGTTATGTAGATATTAGTAGTGATAATAGTTTTCCAGCCGCCAGCACAATTAAAATCCCCATTTTGATTGCCTTTTTCCAAGATGTAGATGCGGGTAAAATTCGCCTGGATGAAATGCTGACGATGCAAAAAGAAGCGATCGCCAGTGGTTCAGGAAATTTACAATATAAACCAGTCGGGACTCAGTACCCAGCCTTAGAAGTTGCCACAAAAATGATTACCATTAGTGACAACACAGCGACTAACATGCTGATTTCGCGGTTAGGAGGTAAGGACGCATTAAATGAGCGTTTTCGCACTTGGGGACTAGCTAACACCGCCGTGCGGAATATGTTACCAGATTTACAAGGGACAAATACTACCAGCCCCAAAGAATTGGGTAACTTGATGGCAATGGTCAATCAAGGGAATTTTTTAAGTATGCGATCGCGTGACCTGATGCTAGATATTATGCGCCGCACAGAAAGAGATAGTCTTCTGCCTTCCGGCTTGGGAGAAGGTGCAAGAGCCTATCATAAAACCGGCGATATCGGCACAATGTTAGCAGACGCAGGACTAATTGATATTCCCACCGGTAAGCGTTATATCGCCGCAGTCATGGTCAAACGCCCCCAAAATGACCCCCGCGCCGAAAAACTCATTAGCGCCATCTCTCGCGCTGCCTACCAGCATTTTAGTAAAGTAGCCGTCACACCAAGCACTCCAGTTAATCAGGTAAACAACATACCTGCAACTAACCCTGTAAGTACCTATCCCTCACCAATACAGCAGCCTCTACAGCAACCCATCCAGCCACTAATGCAACCACCAATGCAACCACCGATGCAACCGATGATCCAGCCCCCACCAATGAATCCAGTTGTCACAGATGGAACAATCAACACTGTGCCAATGGGTACTTATCCAGCCCCTGGTGTAAACCCACAGTATTACCCACCACAATAGTAATACCAATTCAAAATTCAAAATGCAAAATTCAAAATTGAGAAAGCCATCTGTAACAAGGGTTTCTGATTTTGGGTCTGTTGCTGAATTTTAGAGAATTGGCATCAGGTAGGAAGCAGAAGGCAGGAGAATTTTAGATTTTAGATTTTCGATTGAACAGTCAAAATCTATCATCCCAAATCCAAGATTGAAGAGGCAGAAGACACTAATATAAGAAGTCAAAAGTCAAAAGTCAAAAGTCAAAAGTTAAGCAAGCCTTTAGAATTAGCCGTGAAACCCTTCTTTCACTGGATAGTTATTTCAGCTATGCTGTACTAGGAAAAAAGATTTCTTTATGTCTTTTGGTGGAGCAAATTCATTAACACTTATGGTTTTTGAATTTAAAAATTTATTAGCAGCAAAAATGAATTATAATTAAATACTTATACCTTCAAATTAACTGAGCAGCTATCTATCACCAATAGCTGTGCGTTTATATTTGGATTAATTTTGAATTTTGAATTTTGAATTTTGAATTTTGAATTTCCTATGACATCCACTCCCTCAATTCAATTTTTCGCAGGAGTTTTTGAAGAACTTAGTAATGTGAGTTTACGCCAAGACAAAATTACCGGTAAACGGTTGGTTGTACTCATGTTTGAACAACTGCAAGCATTAGCCGGATTAAACAGTTTTACCAAAAATTCATTTAACTCTTTGTTATTGACAGATGAAGAAGGTGAAATCAGGGTCACACCTTCCTCCACACAATTTATTTTTGGTGGTGCAGAAGGGGACGAATTAAAGCGCGTAGAATGTAAATTTGAAGTGGAAACAGAGGAGCATTTAGACAGATTTATGCGTTTTATGCATCGCTATGCGGAAGCAAATGGGATGGAATATAAACAAAATTAGTCTATTGCTGATTAATAAACATCTTTTTTTGCCGTTTTAGCAGGAAAACCGAACCCAAGAGAGCAGTTTTCAGCACTGTATCTCCCATTTAGTCTGGATACAATAAAAGAGTCTCCAAAAGACACAGACTGCAATGCAGTCCCGGTAAAACTCGGAAACTATCTTAGTTTTAGGGAGCAAAGCTAAAATATGGGAAATCAAGTGAAAACAGCTGCTTTGCTGGCTGCCCTAAGTGGCTTACTAATTGCTATTAGCTACTGGGTAATTGGCGGTACTAGCGGTTTAATGATAGGTATTGGGTTAGCAGCAATTACAAACCTCTTTTCCTGGTATCAATCAGATAAAATTGCCTTAGCGGTTTACAATGCCCAACCTGTCAGCGAATCTGAAGCACCGGGACTTTATCGCATAGTGCAGAGATTATCCAGCCGTGCCAACATTCCCACACCCAGAGTTTACATTGTTCCTAGTCAAACTGCTAACGCCTTCGCTACAGGACGTGATCCAGAACACTCCGCCGTTGCAGTGACACAAGGAATTTTGGACATCTTACCAGAAGAAGAATTAGAAGGAGTAATCGCCCACGAATTAACACACATTATCAATCGTGACACTCTCACACAAGCCGTAGCTGCTACCGTTGCCGGTGCAATTTCTTTCTTAGCACAAATGCTCAGTTACAGTTTATGGTGGGGCGGTTCACGGGATGATGAAAGAGGTAATCCTTTTGGCGTTTTGTTAACAGTAGTACTTGCACCTGTAGCCGCAACAATTATTCAATTAGCCATTTCTCGCACCAGAGAATATTCTGCTGATGCTGGTGCAGCAAAGTTGACAGGAAACCCCCGCGCTTTAGCCAGGGCGCTGCAACGGTTGGAAGCAACTGCTAAACAAATGCCCCTGAATGCTAACCCAGCCTTTGAACCATTATTAATTGTCAATTCTTTATCTGGGCAATTTTTAGGTAACTTGTTCTCTAGCCACCCAGCCACAGAAGCGCGAGTTCAAGCTTTACTAAAATTAGAACAAGAATTAACTAGATACTAATGGAAATGCCAGACGATTATCAGCGTGGCTACTAGAACGAAATCTGCCTTAGTATGCTCAATATCTTTTCTCATTCTCTCGTTCCCGGTCTTAGACTGGGAATTTTATTTTTGGGGGAAACCCCGCCCCTACAGCGTTTCTCGTGTGGATGCAATAAACTTGAGTGCGGGGAAAACCCGCCCCTACAGGGTTGGCGATAAAATACTGTACCTCACTAATATGAAAAACGCTGTATATTTTTCACAAATTTGGGTATGGGGTTTTTCCTCTAGAATTTCATTCCCAGGTTTGAGCCTGGAAAAGAGAAAGCGAGAAAACGCCCAATGCCCTGTTTGAAGTTTGAATTTTGCATTGTTCAGACATCTGGACTGGGGATGACACGCAAGAATTTGACAATTTCTCCCCTAATTTCTATGCCGATTAAGTAATTATCTATAGTAAAGCGGTAAAAAATTCCCTCATCATCAAGCTGGCGCAAGTCTGGGAGGTGATGTAATTGCCACTTCTCTGCTGCACATTTAACGAGAACAAAATCATATACCCGTTCATAGGCGGCGGGTTCTAAACTTTTGAGGTCTACTAAAAAAGACCTGGCATAGCGTACTTCTAAATTCACCTGGCCTCACTTTCACCAAAACTTGGGTGCTACTGGCAATCTACCAGCAGGGCTAATTTAGAGAAAAGTCAACAATCTTATAGCCTCTTCATGGGTTAATATGTCCCACGGGTGCTGCGATCGCTTAACCTGTTCTATAGCTTTGAGCATATAAAAATCAGAATGTAAAGCTTGAACCAGGTTCCAAACGGCTGGTAAATCTTCATCAGCTAACTGTTCTATTAGATGATGCATCCTAATACGTAGTAAATTCATATCTTGATTTATATCCACAACTTAACAACAATAGTTTTCCCACAAAATTAACTATGCTTAACGGCAATGTACTTTCATCAACAAAGGCAAGGGGCAGGGGGGCGGGGGGAAGAGACGCGGGGACACGGGGACGCGGTGACGCTCCAGAAAAAAGACACGGGGACGCGGTGACGCGGTGACGCGGAGAAAGAAATACAGAGAAAATCTCCCCTCTCCCCTCTCCCTGTCTCCCCTCTCTTCTTCTCCCCTCTTCCCTCCCTGTATCTTCCCTATCTTCCCCACTTCCCTAAACCTCATGACCTCTAAGAATTTTATTTCAGTAATTCCACTTATTGATTATTATGGCTGAATATCTGATTTTTCTGACACTATCGGCTGCAACTTTTGGTTTATTTGCTCTAGGACTTAACCTCCAGTGGGGTTTTACAGGATTAATTAACTTTGGTCATGTTGCTTTTATGACCTTGGGCGCGTACACTACGGTTTTATTAAGTTTAAAAGGTGTACCTTTATTTATAGCAGTCCCTATTGGTGCTGCTTTGGCGGCTTTGTTAGGTTTGGGAATTGGCTTTGCTACTTTGCGTTTAAGAGAAGACTATTTAGGCATTGTTACTCTTGGTGCAGGAGAATTAATTCGTTTAACTATCAATAACCAAGAGTTACCAGTGGGTAGCACTTGGACACCAGGAGCTTTTGGGGTGCAAAGTTATCCTATTCCATTTTCTACAGAACCTAGCCTGTTTGTCCGCTTGTTGATGATTTTTTTACTTACAGGCTTGACTGTTATTGCTTTTACTTATCTGTGGCGTTGGATAGGTAGTGCCAAAAAAGTTGCAGGTGGTGGGGAAGTTAACCAGACAAATCACAAGCAAGAACTTACCACTCGTTTAGTAGTGGGGGCTGTGTTAGGAATTTTAGGAATAGCAATTTATATCTCTGGTGTGATGAGGTTATACAACTATGCGGCTACGGCAGGTTTAATGCTGTTGTCAGTGTTGGTATTTGCTTTTATCTTTTGGCGTTTAGAAATTTTATTGCGATCGCCTTGGGGTCGAGTCCTCAAAGCTATCCGGGAAGATGAAGAAGTTCCCAAAGCTTTGGGGAAAAATGTTTTTTGGTATAAAATTCAATCTTTGATGTTAGGTGGTGTGATTGCGGGGATTGCTGGGGCTTTCTATGCTTGGCAACTCAACACAATTTACCCCGACAGAACTTTTGAACCCCAAGTGACTTTTGATGCTTGGGTAATTATTATTTTAGGTGGTTCTGGTAATAATCTTGGCACACTCTTAGGCTCAGTGATTTTCTTTGCTTACGACGCAATTACACGGGAAGTATTACCCCGGATCATTCCTTTAGATTCCGATCGCTTGGGGGCAATTCGTGCGGTGATTATTGGTCTAATTTTAATGTTGCTGATGATTTGGCGACCCCAAGGTATCTTAGGTAAAAAGGAGGAACTTACCCTTGGTAAATAATCAGTCTCTTCCCTTACTCGTGGCTACTGGATTGTGTAAAAGTTTTGGCGGTATTAAAGCTGTCAAAGAAGCCAACATTGAAGTAGCAAAAGGCAGTATTACTGGTTTAATTGGCCCTAATGGTGCAGGTAAAACTACTTTCTTTAATCTACTTTCTAATTTTATTCGCCCAGATAAAGGGAGAGTAATTTTTGATGGAGAACCAATCACCCACCTACAACCATATCAAATCGCTCAACAGGGATTAGTCCGTACTTTTCAAGTAGCAAAAACTCTTTCTCGGCTGTCAGTTTTAGAAAATATGCTGTTAGCAGCCCAAAAACAAACAGGAGAGAATTTTTGGCAAGTGCAACTACAGCCCCGTGTAGTAGCGAAGGAAGAGAAGCAACTCAAAGAACGGGCGATGTTTTTATTAGAATCCGTGGGTTTAGCTCACAAAGCCTATGATTACGCTGGGGGATTGTCTGGCGGACAGAGAAAGCTGCTAGAAATGGGTAGGGCTTTGATGACTAATCCCCAGTTAATTTTATTAGATGAACCTGCGGCTGGTGTGAATCCTAAGTTGATAGATGATATTTGCGATCGCATCCGCACCTGGAATCGCCAAGACGGGATGACTTTCTTGATCATTGAACACAATATGGACGTGATCATGACATTGTGCGATCGCGTCTGGGTACTAGCTGAAGGACAAAATTTAGCTGACGGTACTCCAGAGCAAGTGCAAAATGATCCTAGAGTTATAGAAGCCTATTTTGGAAAATCAGCATAAATATTCAGCCATAAAGGCGTGTTTTGATTGCATTACCTAGTTCCTAGCCACTGGCTAGGAATGCCTCAAAACCTTGTGATTCTGCCACAACACAAAAGTAGGGCTTGCTGAATAAGTTATTAGTGAGGGCAGGGAACAGGGAACAGGGAACAGGGAACAGTTTCAACTATCTGTTAAGCGTAAATTTCCGTATTCGTCAGACCAAAATGCAGGGTTTTTTAAACCCCTCCTAGCAAAAACCTTGCACTTTTTGAGCTTCAAAAACTCTGTAATCCTTATCTGTGCTTGTTTCCACGTTTTTTCAGCTGTCCCAAAGTAGCCATAGCTAGTAAAAAATAACCAAAATATCTTTGTAATTTCTTACCTTCAATAAACTGTGATAAATAACTACCAAAAATAGTACCTAAACTGGCAGCTATGATTAAAGCAGGAATAATTGCAAATCCTCCATCGACTCCTACCAATCTTGTTAGTATACCTACTCCCAATCCTTCACTGATTAACCACAACCAACAGTATTTACAAATTGGCTGATGATAGTTTTCTAAATTTCCGGCTTTAGCATGAGATTTTGGCTTAATTTTACTACTTTTACTAATCATTAACACAGATGCTACAGCAGATTTCAGATAAATGAGGTACAAATTTTGAGAACAAAGCTTTATGCTAAAATACTTTCAACCCTGTTGCCTGTTGCCTGTTGCCTGTTCCCTGCTGTAATAACATAACAATAGCAAAAATTAACATCTGTAAACTATCGGTAATTAATGGTAATGCAGCTATTTTTGCACCCAGAAAAGACCCTAACATTGTGGAAGATCCAAAAATTAAAGCTGTTTGAAAATTGATATTTCCGTTACGCCAATGAGGGACAATACCAATTAAACTTACTATGCCTACAATTACTAAAGTTATAGCAATTGCTGATTTCGGGGGAACTCCCATCACATAAACTAAAATAGGTAAGGCTAAGACAGAACCACCACCACCAATTAAGCCTAAACTAACACCAATTCCCGCCGCTAAAATATGTCCTAAAATCCATGTCAGCATTTTTTTATTTGGGTTAATTTTTTTGTATTATACCAAATCCTGTTTTATTACCCCCCTTATAAATTAGTCCGCCTACGCGGACTTTGCGGAAAGTGCCGCGACTTCCAGTCGTTAGGGCAAAAGTGGGTTTTCAAATGAGGATTTGGTATTATTGTCAGTTTTCAGCCGCCTGGCCGTAAGATTACAAGAACAGACAGAACAATTGCAACAACTCAAAATCACCAGTTAACTGTATTTCCTTACCAATCGTTGACAGAAACCAGAAAAAATCTTGGGTAAAATAAAAAAGTAATATTAAAGATGCCTAAGAAAATTAGAGAACTGAAAAATTTATTACTACAAGCAGGATTTACCTGTCGTCCAGGTAAAGGTAGTCACACTAACTGGTATCATCCCTTATTAGCTGGAAGAGTTACCATATCAGGTAAAGATGGAAATGATGCTAAAGCCTACCAGGAAAAAGATGTTACCAATGCCATCAGAAAAATTGAAGAAATTAAAAAAGCTCAAGAGGAAGAACTAAAATGAACTATCATTACACAATCATTATTCAATGGTCTGAAGAAGATAAATGTTTTGTTGTTAGCCTTCCTGAGTGGGGAGAATTTTGTCATACTCATGGAGAAAGCTACGAAGAAGCATTAAAAAACGCCCAGGAAGTTTTACAAATGTTAATTGAATCCTATTTAGAAGATGGTCAGCCTTTACCAGAACCACAAACATTAGGTAAACCTTTAAAAGTAGCTTAAGTCTCAGTATCAAAGATAGGTAATTAATACAAAATATTTATTCATATTGAGTAATTTTTGTGGTAAACAAACTCATTCAGGATTGTTGTGCTATCCAATTACGAACTATTGGCGACTTGTTGGGCTTCATTAATTCTGATAGCACGTTAGTATCAAGAATAATCATCCTTCAAATAGTGATATATTACGGATAGGTTCTCTGTGAATCTCTGGTAATTCAAAATCTCCAAACTTAGCAAAACGTCTTTCAATAAGATTGGCTAAATTTAATGAATCATCATAATTTTCTGTGAGAAAAATTCGGAGAATTTCTTTAGCTTCCTCTTCTAGAAAACGACCGTGTTTTTCTGCTCGTTTTTGCAGACGCAGTTTGATGTTATCATCAAGGTTAGAGATAGTGATATCTGCCATAACCAGTAATTGAAGAATTTGTGTTAAATATATTATAGTAAACTAAGAGATATTTGTTTGTTTTTAACTTTCAAGAATAGGGCAAAAGTTAAATTGCGGTTAGACAAGAATATTTTTAATACTATTTCCCTACCTCGAATTGGCTTTTGATTTTCTATTTTGCTCTTTTTCTCGCATCTGCTGAAAAATTTCAATTTAGATTTTCTGGCATTTTTTACTAGCAGAAAAATTGCTAAATGTTGCCAATCCTAATCTTTTGCTAAATAATTGGCGTTGCTGAATTGGTAGATGATTTTTGGGTAGAGACGTTACATGTAACGTCTCTACGGGGGATAATTTCAGCTAAACTGCTCCTCTGCGTCTAGATTAAACAATGTTTGCAGAGTTTGCATACATCGTCTTCTAGCTTCTACATCCTGTTGAGCGCGTAACTGCACCATTGGATCATGTAAGATTTTGTTAACTATGCCGCGTGTCAGTGCTTCGATTACTTCTTGGTGTTTTTCGGCAAATTCCGAACCCAAGCGAGATAATGCTTTTTCTAGTTCTTGTTCGCGGATAGCTTCAACTTTATTTCTTAGAGAACTGATAGTAGAAACTGTCTCTAAAGAACGCCACCAGACATCAAAAGCATCTACCTCTTCTTCTAAGATTTTCTCAGCTTCCTGAGCCATTTTGCGACGACTTTCGTAGTTTTGGGCTACTACTTCCTTCAAATCATCCACATTAAATGCTTGCACATTGGCTAAATCATTAGCATCTGCATCCACATTTCGGGGGACGGAAATATCAAATAACATTAAAGGCTGATTTGGTGCTAAAGCTATTTCTAATTTAGCGCGATCGAGAATTGGTTCTGTAGCCGAAGTGCTAGTAAATACTAAATCACTGGCAGCCACTACAGTCATCATCTCTGAAAGTGGGTAAGTTTTAATTGACTGTTCTGGATATTGTTTGGCTAATTCTACAGCTTTAGCTAAAGACCTGTTAACAATACTAATTTGTGTTGCACCTTTAGAAATTAGGTGTTGCACCAGTAACCGGGACATTTTCCCAGCACCCAGAATAGCAATTTTGCAATTAGCCAGATTATCTACTTTGATCTGCGCTAACTCTACTGCTGCCGAACTAATGGAAACTGCACCAGTCCCAATACTGGTTTCTGTGCGTACCCGTTTACCAGCTGTTATTGCTTGTTTAAATAATCGATTCAAAATGGTTTTGATGCCGTTATACTGCTGTCCTAGCTTGTGCGTATTTTTCACTTGGGCCAGAATTTGTCCTTCCCCTAATACCAAGCTATCCAACCCCGCAGCTACCCGCATCACATGAGTGACAGCATCTGCGTGCAACAAGTAAAACAGGTGTTGACGCAAGGACGCGATCGGGATTTTGCTATATTCCGCGAGAAACTGAGTAACTTCGCGCACTCCATGTTCTGTTTCACTAGCAACAATATAAATTTCTAGCCTGTTACAAGTGCTAAGTATTGTGACTTCATCAATGTGGGGATAGCTAGAGAGATTAGCGATCGCACTTTCAGTTTGTGGTTCAGGAATACTCAGCTTTTCTCTAATTTCTACTGGGGCTGTTTTGTGGCTTAACCCCACCACTGCAATATTCATTATCTTATCAATGGTTGGTAAGTTTTTGGGTATGGGGCAGGAGGCAGGAGGCAGGAGGAAAGGGACGCGGGGACGCGGGGACGCGGGGACGCGGAGAAAGAAAGACAAAAAGATTCTCCCCTCTCCCCTCTCCGTGTCACCCCTCTCTTTATCTCCCCATCTCCCTATCTCCCTATCTCCCTATCTCCCTTAATTCTTAGTGCAGTTGCACTACTTTGGGCTTTTCAAACATGTGAATGGTATCGACAAACCGAGCAGTCTTAGACTGAGTAGAGATAACTAAGCTTTGAGTTCTTGCGCCACCGTGGAAGAAGCGAACACCTTGGATCAAGTTACCAGAAGTAATACCAGAAGCCGCAAATAGAACTGTTTCACCTGATGCCAACTCATGAGCATCATAAACTCTATCGGGGTCTTCAATGCCCATATCTTTGAGACGCTTGATATTTGCTTCTTTGCTTTCCCCAATCAGACCTGTTTTAACTACTTCTGGATCGTAGATCAGTTGACCTTGGAAGTGTCCGCCCAAAGCACGCATAGCCGCAGCAGAGATTACACCTTCAGGAGCAGCACCAATACCCATTAAAGCATGAATATTTGTACCAGCAAAACCGCAGGATAGGGCTGCACCCACATCACCATCAGAAATCAATTGTACTCTAGCTCCAGCTGCGCGGATCTCTTTAATTAGATCATTGTGGCGATCGCGTTTCATGACGACTACTACAAGTTCATCAATAGCGCGGTCTAGACACTCGGAGAGAATCTTGAGGTTTTCTGTGGCTGATTTGTTGATGTCTACCTTGCCTTTAGCGGCTGGAGGTGCTGCTAGTTTCTTCATGTAGAAGTCAGGAGCAGCAAATAGACCACCTTTTTCCGAAATAGCTAAAACCGCCATTGAGCCTGGTTGTCCGTAAGCTACCAAGTTTGTACCTTCGCAGGGGTCAACAGCGATATCAATTTCAATTAGTTCATCAGGGTTACAGAAATCCTTGGCATTGGGATTCGCGCAGATTCCTACTTCTTCACCAATGTAGAGCATTGGCGCATCATCACGTTCCCCTTCACCGATCACGATGCGACCACGCATATAAATTTTGTTCATCCGTTCCCGCATAGCTTCTACGGCTACTTGGTCGGCGGTGTTCTTTTCACCTTTACCCATCCACTTTGCAGAGGCGATCGCGGCTTGCTCTACTACCTCAATAATCTCTAACCCTAGTGTATTTTCCACAGAGATGCCCTCTCAATTGCTTGTCTTTACGTTGTTTTATCTAGCTGTTCTCAGTTTTCAAGTCTACCAAAGCACGGTTACATCTGGAAAACAGACTTGTTCTCTAGCTTTGTTAAGTTTTGCTGCTAGTCAGTCTACCTAAGTGCTAACAGTGACAATTGCTTTTTCTTGCCCCATCCAGCTTAATTACCCGCATCACTGAATATTTACCTGATTTTCACACAAATATGAAGATGTTTAGAAGCTATCGTCAAGTTATTTAGGTATTATTACTCTTTTGTATCTCTAACAACGAAAAGTAAAATTAGTTGTATTCACTCAAATAAACACTCAGGATAAATACAAAAACCCTAGCTGTGGATTACTGGCCATAGATAGAAGAGGATGTTTTTAGAATGACCAGCATTTTCTTGACCTCTTGCTCAATAACTATTGCCTGAGAGAGTGAAATCAAACTCCAATCCCTAAACAGCCAAAATATTGTCAAACATCAAAGGGACAATCATGAAACAAATACTGCGTAAATCCTTAGTCATTTCCGGGTTAAGTGTATTAGGAATCACTGCCTGCGCTAGTGCATCCTACGCCGGCACAGCAAACTTAAACTTGAGCAGAACCATTGCTGTTGACTGTACTTTCACCAGCCCGAACTACAACAATAGCTCAGGTATAGTTAACTTATCAAGTAGTTTTGCACAAAGTATCACCTGGGAAGGTGTGGTAGGTATTAGCTGTAATCATGGTGGTAGTGTCCAAGTTACTGCCTCCTCACCTAGCGTCAGTTCAACAGTAACTCAAGCTCGTTCCCTTCCCACATATAAGGGAGAATACTTAAATGTTGGTGGTACAAATATTTGGAAAAATGGTGATTATACTGCTGATAGCTCAGTTACCCTAGCTCCTAGTCTCAGCATTCCCTACGTAGCTGAACTTAGTACCAATCCTGGTACAACTGGGCCTGGTTTAAGTAATGGTAACTACAGTTATACCTTTACCCTGACAGCTACACCAAATTAATCACTTGTTGATAGCAACTGAAATAATTATTTTTCCTGCCTGTGATGATTGAAGCGGGGAAGACACAGTAATTAAAAAATTAGCGAAACCATGCAAAACTTACTGCATAGATTCTTAGTTGTCAGTGGATTAGCTGCATTAGGAATCACATCTTGGGCTGGTGTTTCCCATGCAGGAACCGCAACTTTACAAGCAAGTCAGACCATAAATATTGACTGCCTTTTCAATAACTCCAGTTATTCCAATCCTTCTGGGGTAGTAGCATTTAACTCAAATGGGGCGATCGCTCAAAGTATAACGTGGACAGGAACAATTGGAGTCAGTTGTAATCACAGTGGTAACGTCCAAATTTCTGCCACTCCATCTGGTTCCGGTAGTTATAGTAACGGTGGATCTGGAGCAGTACTAACAGCACGTAGCCTTTCCACCTATACTGGTGAATACCTAAGTGTTAATGGTACTAACATTTGGAAAAACGGTGGTTATACTGCTAATTCCTCAGTTACCCTAACACCAAGTTCTAACATACCTTATGCGATCGCCCTAGTGACCAACCCCGGTACAACTGGCCCTGGCTTACCCAACGGTACATACAACTATTACTTTACCCTCACAGCCACACCAAACTAACGCCTGTTTCATTCATCTAATAGTTTAAAGATTCCCTCTCATTACCTCAACTGAGGTCAGGGGGAATCAACAAATAATCAAACCAAATACACAGGACATCACTTATTAAGAGTAGCTGGTAATGCTGAAATACCAACAGTATCCCAATCCCTTAATTAAAACAGAATTAGCTTTAGGAAAATCAATACAGAAAAACTTTTGTCACTTCCTCATTATTTCTAGTGTAACTACATTGGGAATCGGTTCTTTAGCCAGTATTTCTCAAGCAGGAACAGCCACACTCAACGCCAGTTATAATGTTCAATTTGAATGTAATTTTAGTAACTCTACATATTCTAATACTTCACCCGGTTTGGAATATTCTAACGGTATAGTTTCTGGCTTAATTTGGAGTGGAAAATTAGCAATCACTTGTAATCATGGTGGGAAAGTTGTAATTTCTACTTCTGCTCCAGCTGTCAGTTCTGCGGTAACATCACTGCGTAATTTGTCTACTTACTATGGAGAATATTTACGTATATACGATAACACTGCTGCTGCTTATATCTGGAAAAATGGTAATAACTACTCTGCTTCACCCTCAATCACTTTATCTCCTAGTTCTAGTATATACTACGAAATTTATATGTATACGAATCCACCCAAATCAGGTCAAATCTTACCAAATGGTAATTACAGTTATAGCTTTACCCTAACAGCTACACCAAACTAATAAATTCAAAATTCAAAATTCAAAATCTATAAAAATTCCTAAGATAAGTTTTATGAGAGTTTAAATTATGCAAATTAAATGCCCAACGGCTTGATTGCTACTAAAACTTAGTTGAGAAAAAATACAAAATTTCCATTCAAACAACAGCCAAAAGACACAAAAACTATGAAAAACTTAGTTGTGAAATTATTAATAGCCAGTGGTTTAACCCTCTTGGGAACAGTCGCTTTTACTAACAAATCATTCGCACAAACTTCTGGAACTGCGACTTTAACAGTCAGTCAAACAGTAGCCAATGAATGTAATTTTAGTAATCTCAATTATGCCAACAACACAGGTACTATTGCTAAAAGTGGTCCCTACGCTGCTAGTGTTACTTGGACAGGATCAATAGGAGTAACTTGTAACACTGCTACTAGAGTTTTAATTTCTGCTGCTTTACAATCTGTAAATCCAGGTGTAACTACCGCACGTACTATTTCTTCCTATCAAGGAGAGTATTTAAGTGTTAACACTGCCAGAATTTGGAGAACAGGAAGTTACAGTGGTGTGGCTTCAGTAAGTGTCACACCTGCTGCTTCTATTCCTTATGAAGTATCAATAGTTATGAACCCTGGTTCTACTGGCCCTGGTTTACCAAGTGGTTCTTATGGTTATACCTTTGTTCTCACTGCAACACCAAATTAATCTCCTTTTTACCCTTTCTTTCCCTCAACATCCCATGCTAAAACTTGCCCAAAAACTACTACCTTTATTTAGCACTTTAGCCTTATCTAGTATTGCCTTTCTACCAGAAATAGCCCAAGCACAAATTCGCTATTCTCCCTTAATTATCGAAGCTAATGCTGAACAAGGTCAAGCCAGAGGAATTATTGAAATTACTAATGGTGGAAAACAACCATTTCGCGGTCGCATCTATGCTGAACCTTTTACCTATAACCGCAACGGTTTTGTATCTGAAAAATCCAACCCTCAAGATTTAACTCCTTTTCTCACCTTTTCTCCTCGTGAAATAGTAGTTGAACCTGGACAAACGCGCCGCGTTCGTCTAGTTACGCAATTTCTTCCTAGTACACCAACAGGAGAATATCGCGCCGTAATTTTTACCGAAGGCTTAGAAGAAGTACAAACCCAAGGACAATATACAGTAGGAATTAAACCCAGATTTGGTATTACTGTGTATGTTCGCCAAGGAAATACAGTACCTAACTTAAGCGTCCAGAGTGCCAGTTTTAATCCTCAAACTAAACAGATTTTTTTATTAGTAAATAATAAAGGTAATGCCTCTACATTCCCTAACACAGTTTGGACGTTGAAACAGGGAGGAAATACAGTTGCTACTGGCGAAACTAAAGACTATACAGTAATTGCTGGTGGAGAACGTAGTGTGGCAATTGACTTTTTAGGTAGAGATAAAAAAGTGGTTGCGGGTGAATATCAACTAACCGGAGAACTTGTTTGGGGAAATAGAGAAAATCCCCAGAAATTACCATTCAATGTAAATGTACAAATTACTTCAGAAGCAGCAACAACAGCCAATAAAGTAGCACAGTAAAAATTAATACTTTTCAATAAGATTATTTCATCAACCGTAGGGACATGGCAATGCCCACCAGTGTAAACTTAAAGCCCTAACGAATAGAATTCGTGGCTACACAGGCCAAGTCCGCCTACGCGGACTAATTAAAAATCAAGGTTTTGAAACCCACGCAGGTGGCCTTCCCTACGGGAAGCCGCTACGCGTCTTGCCTGTGTAGACGTGGTTTCTAACCGCCCATTTTTCGTTAAGTTGACACAAATGGGCAATGCCATGTCCCTGTGTGATTGATGACTAAACTTACTTGCTTGAAATTAACTTCATATATCAAATTTGTAATGCCATAATAAATTATGTTATTGGCTAATTTTACGTTAAACTCACCACCTATAGCTTGTGAAGTTTGCTTTCAGCCTACCGCAGATTTATTAAAATTAGATCATATTTCACAAACTCCAAATAATGTACAACCAACAACAAATATTCAAACAAATGTAGCTGAACCACAAAAATTTATCCGTTTACCAGTAGGTTTAAATATCGGTAAAAATAGTGTTATTGCTTCTACTTTTGTGCGTGGTGCAGAAGATGGTAGTCAGGCTATTGATTTTGAAAACTGGTTGGTTACTTTTAAAGATGTGACTCAAGTTTTAGGATTAAATGTAAAAACTTTAGAAGATGGTCAATTAGAATTACGTTCTCCAGGGTTAATAACCAGAATCAATCCGAAAGAATTAAAAACCGACTCTGAATTAGGTTTAGTTTTATCTATTGCAGATATTAAAAATAAATTAGGTGTTAAATGTGAATTTAATATTGTAGATTATGCTATTGTTTTTAATCCTCCTTGGCTGGGGTTGGCTGATGCTGATTCACCACCACAAGAGTTACCTGTGATTATCGAAGGATTACCAAAAGTTAATTCAGATAATTTTCAATTTACTGTTATTGGTCAACAAATTAATATTACTGGAAATTCAAATTCTTCAAACATCAATTCTCAAGGAAATTTAAAAGCTATTGGTAGTCTTTTTGGTGGAAGTTGGACTTTAGGAATTGATCGATCAGATTTATCAGATATAAGTAGTTGGAAGTTAACAGAATTTCAATATTTAAGACAAACTCCTAATGCTGACTATGTTATTGGTTCTCAGCCAACTTTTTGGACAAGTCAAGGTAGTGGTTCATATTGGGGATTTACTGCTATTCAACGCCTTGGTTTTAGTGCTAAAAATTCATCAGGAGGTGCATTTAGTCCTAATCAAAGATTACAGAGTGAAGAAGTTATCCACACTATTATTGGAGAAGCCAAACCTGGAACTCTAGTACAATTAAAACCGGGAATTGGCAATATAGTTATTAGAGAAGTATTAGTGGATTCTTCTGGAGTTTATCGATTTGAAAATATTCCTTTTGGTGGAAGTGGTACTCAAAATTATAGAGTTTTTCTCTATCCTAACGGACAATTAACAGCACAACCAGAAATTCAGGAAGCTAAGTCAACAATTTTAGCTGGACAAATTTCATCAGGAACTTCTGCTTTAATGATTTCTGCTGGGTTAAGTCAAAAGCTAGTACAAAATAATTTTTTCGGTAGTTTTCAAAATTGGCGCGGTGGTTTAGTTTATCGGCGCGGAATGACAGAAGATTTAACGTTGGGTGCAGGAATAATTTATGATCAATCCATTTTAGGATTAGGCGAAATTTTTTATCAACCAAAAGATTTTCCTGTCAGAATTAATGCTAATGTTTTAATGGGAACACAAAATAAAGGTTGGGATTATAACGCCAATATTAACTTTAATCCCTCATCTCGATTTAACTTGAATTTTTTTAGCGATCGCCTCTCCCAACGCTTTGAACTAAATTGGCAAGCTTGGACGGGTCTAAGTTTGAAACTTAGCAGTAATAGCCGAGAAAATACTTGGATAGCAGGTATTAATCTTGCTCAAACCGGAAAAAACTTTTCTTTATTTACCAGCACAGACATTGATACTAAAAATAATTTACGTTGGAATCTCAGTTCAACTTTAGGTAATTTCCAACTTAACTATCGAGGTAATGAAATTGGTACAAATACAGTTCTTAGTTATAACTTTTCTCCTTCTGGTGTAACTGGTAATTCTATAAATATCGGTTACGAAACCTTAAGTTCTATTCATTCTGACTATTTAACAATCTTTCAATGGCGTTATCGTTCTAAAACTCTATTTCAAGAATATTTACCTCTATGGGAATTTGATTTAGGCTATGGTGTTGGTTCTAGAGGTTCTGGGTTAATAGCTAATGCTTCTACAGCAATTATTCCTGGTTTAAACTTAAAACTGCGCTATGAAGAAATTTCGCCTACCAAAGATGAAACAAGTTTTAAAATTGAATTATCCCCTAGTCTCAACTTACAACCTCAGCTTAGTTTAGGTGATACTCGTTTTGAACGTCTGCGTAATGAAGGAGGAATTTTTGTTCAGCCTTTCCTAGATAAAAATGCCAATGGTAGACTAGATGATAATGAAAAAATTTATATACAAGATATAGATTTATTGGTTATTATTAATAATAAAAATCTCAAATCCTACCAGACAGAATTAACTTCAAATGGAGTTTTGATCAAACTTCCGGCGGGAATTTATCGCTTAGACTTAGATCCAGCAGGTTATCCTATTAATGGAAAACCTTTAGAGTCAGCCTATGCAGTAGAAGTAATTGCTGGGAGTTATAATCATATTAGAGTCCCGATGACTCCTGCTTATACGGTAGCTGGTAAAGTAACAGATAATGCTGGAAATCCAGTTGGAGGTGTAAAGGTAGAAGCAGTATTATCGCAGTCGGGTAAAGTAAAAAATCCTGTCGTTTCTGTTACTAATGGTGCTGGGATTTTCTTTTTAGAAGAATTGGAAATAGGAACTTATAATTTATTAGTTAATGGTCAACCTGCTCAACCTATTAGTTTAGAAATTAAACCAGATTCCCCATTATTGCAAGAAATAAATTTAGTTATCAAGCAGTGATGGGAATTAAAAATTAAAAATTGAAAATTAAAAATTGAAAATTAAAAAACTTGATATACAATAATCTGGCTAATGTAGATCACAGAATTTAGATTATTAAATAAATATAACTTATCATACACAAATTTTTGTACTTTTAATTGTATTATTTTTCTAGAGGTAAAAATCATGACAACATCAATTACACCAGCACAAAAACCAGAAGTCATTTATCCAGAAAGCGACGGGAAACCAATGGCAGATAATACTAAACAATTCCGTTGGATTGTGACGATTCAAGGAGGAATCGACGCTTTATTTAGAGGTAATCCAGAGGTGTTTGTCGCGGGAGATTTACTTTGGTATCCAGTAGAAAACCATAATAAAATTTGCCAAGCACCTGATATTATGGTGGTTTTTGGTAGACCAAAAGGTGATAGAGGTTCTTATCGACAATGGGAAGAAAATAATATTCCACCCCAGGTAGTTTTTGAAGTTTTATCACCTAGCAATACACTGGCAGAAATAATCAAAAAATTTAAGTTTTATGAGCATTATGGTGTAGAAGAATATTATATTTATGACCCAAGCAAGGGAGATTTACTTGGCTATATTCGCTCTGAATTGGAATTACAGCAAGTTGAAGATATGCAAGGGTTTGTTAGTCCACGTTTGGGTGTAAGATTTGCATTAGTGGATGGGGAATTACAAATTTTTCGTCCTGATGGAGAACGATTTCTCAATTATGTAGAACTGGAACAGCAGCGACAGTTGGCTGAACAAAAAGCGGCCAGATTAGCAGCAAGATTAAGAGAGATGGGGGTTAATCCAGATGAGATTTAGTTTAGGATAAAGGTAATTCACAACAATCCTTCAGATAAAACTATGTTTGGATTTCTCAATTCTCTTTTAGGTCGTCATCCAGAAAAAGTTAAAGCTAATGTAGAGATTTACACTTGGCAAACTTGCCCTTACTGTATCCGCGCTAAAATGCTGTTGTGGTGGAAAGGTGTAAATTTCACTGAGTACAAAATCGACGGTGATGAAGCAGCAAGAGCAAAAATGGCGGAACGTGCAAATGGTCGGCGTACTGTTCCCCAAATTTTTATTAATAATCAACATGTTGGCGGTTGTGATGACATCTATCAGTTAGATACAAAAGGACAACTTGACCCGCTATTATTTGAAACACCAGCTTACTCTTGAAGTGGACATAAAAGTCAGGAGTAATTAAGCTTTTTGAATGAGGACATAGCAATGCTATGTCCCTACAGATTTGGTTTAGAAAATTTTTGAATTTTGAATTTTGAATTTTGAATTTACATTAAATGTTTACTAATTACCCAGAATATTTAACTTATAGAAAATGGATGGAACGGGCTTTAGAATTGGCACGGGTAGCGGGTGATGCTGGTGAAGTGCCTGTAGGTGCAGTAATTGTTGATGCTTCTGGAAATTTGATTGCGGAAGGTGAAAATAGAAAAGAACGTGACCAAGATCCAACGGCACATGCGGAGATTATAGCGATTAGAAATGCTGCGAAAGTTTGGCAATCTTGGCGTTTACATAACTGTACTCTTTACGTTACTCTAGAGCCTTGTCCTATGTGTGCTGGGGCTATAGTTCATGCCCGTTTAGCCAAATTGGTCTATGGAGTGGACGATACAAAAACTGGCGCAATTCGTACGGTTCTAAATATACCTGGTAGTGCGGCTTCTAATCATCGTGTGCAGGTGGTTGGAGGCATTTTAGAATCAGCTTGTCGAGAACAATTACAAGCTTGGTTTGCTAACAAACGCCTTCAGCAGAAATAACGGACAGAGGTAAAACTGTCCAGCTGGCAAAGGACAAATTACCCAAGAAAATCTACGGTGTTACTTATCCAGTTTCCGTTATTTTTTATCTGCTCACCATCAGCTACCATTATGATGGATTTTGACACTGCTTCTACTACCAACGAGTTAACACCAATGGATGCGCCAGTAAATCCTAGCGTGGCTGATATTACTTCTCATGTTTCTCCTTGGTTAATTCCTCTGGCTTATTTTTTGGGGCGTTACTTGGTTTTACCGTTATTTTTCGGACAAATTGAGATTGTTGGACAAGAGAATCTGCCGAAAAGTGGGGCGGTAATTTTAGCACCTACACACCGGGCGCGTTGGGATTCTTTGCTGTTACCCTATGCCACTGGTCGCTGTGTCACTAGTCGAGATTTGCATTTTATGGTGACTATGAGCGAATGTCAGGGTTTACAAGGCTGGTTTGTGCGGCGGATGGGGGGTTTTCCTGTTAATCAACAACGTCCAGCGATCGCCACTTTGCGTTATGCTGTGGAGTTATTGCAACAACGGCAAATGTTGGTAATCTATCCTGAAGGTGGGATTTTTCGGGATCGGGAGATACACCCTTTAAAACCAGGAATCGCCCGTTTAGCTTTGAGTGCTGAATCTAGTCATTCTGGTCTTGGTGTGCAAATTGTTCCTGTGAGTATCCATTACAGCCAACCTTATCCCCAATGGGGAACAAAAGTGAAAATTAATATTGGCAAACCCATCATAGTGACTAATTACCTCAATGGTTGTTTGAAACGTGATGCTCAACTCCTGACTACAGATTTAACTTATCAATTACAACAGTTAAATCAACAGGAATCAGTTGGTGGTCAGTTGTCAGTAGTCGGTTGTCAGTTGTTAACTAATGACTAATCACTAATGACCAATTATTTAGTGTGCCTACATCTTGAGGTGAACAATCAATAATTTGTAATTGCCAACGGCCTTTGGCTGGTAGGGAAATTAGCTGTTTGAGGGCGGGATGCGATCGCACTGTGTAGGTAGTTTGCAGGCTGGTACGTCTCCCCAAGATCCGACTTTGTAATAATACTTGCTGGTTATTAGGAGCGATTAAATAAATTTCTAAATCGCCAAGAAAATCGTGAGTGATATTTACAGATACCTGAATATCTTTTACTTGCACCACCTCGTTGATAGCGATCGCACTTTTTACTCCTGGCTGGCTGTTATCAGGAATCTTCACTCTGTCGACATTTTGGCCTTGAATTTGTCCGGCGGTGGTAGCAGCAGATGATAATAATTGTTGGGCGGCTCTCACTGCTTTGGCTGCGTTGATTTTGCCATAGCCAAACCATTGGCAATGACCGTTACTATCATAAGTACCACCTTGTAAACCAAGTTGCGGGTCTGGGTCTGGGTCAACTATTTTGTCAGCAGTATCTTGTAACAGGCGTTTGACTTGTTGGGCGGTTAAATGAGGATTGATAGATAAAACTAAAGCCGCTACTCCGGCAACTATGGGAGTAGCACTGGAAGTACCACCAAAAGTATTGGTAAAATTACCTGAGTCATAGCCAGCAGCACCTAATTGGTCTGTAGTTAAGATGCCCAAACCCCGTAAAGAAGTAGCGATCGCTGGTTGGGTGTAAGTATAACCAGTTTCTTGAAACCACATCCCTGGCGGTGCGTTGTTACTTGGCGCACATAGTGCAATATTTGCTCCCCAATTACTGTAAGCGGCTTTTTTATTTAAACTGGTGGATGCAGAGACAGTAATCACATCAGGATGTACCGCAAAACCACTTAACCAAGCTGTATTACCTTGTAAAATATTTTTCGGCCAATTCTTCTCATTGACATTGCCATCAATTGGTCGATTGGCATTACCCGCCGCAAATAAAACTACACAACCTTTACTATTCCGACCTTTGGTAGCAGCGCGAGTAATGGCGGCTCTTTGTCTCAAGGAGAGAGGAAAATAAACCGTTGCTGCTCCCCAACTACAAGAGATAACACTAGCTCCTTTGTCGATCGCCCAATTAAAAATCTCCTCAATTGATTGGTCATCTAAAAACCCCGTTGTGCGAATGGGCATTAATGCACACCCAGGTGCAACCCCGACAATACCTTTACCATTTTCTTCAGCTACCGCCACCCCTGCACAGGCTGTGCCGTGACTGGTTTCTTGTTCTCCTGGTAAGGGTAAAAAATCCTTTTCTTTGAGGTCTCTAGGGGCGACAATCTTACCATTACCTTGAAAATCCGGGTGATTCAAGTCAAAAGAATCATCAACTACCGCCACCACCACAGACCGTACACCACGAGTTAGATCCCAAGCTTGCTCAATGGAGATATGAGAACCTGCTATCAACTGATTACCGCCATTGTGATGGAGATACCATTGCTGGGGGTAGAGAGAATCATTAGGTCGATAGTGTGGTTCCTGTTGAATGATAATATTGGGTTCAGCCGCTAGGACTTCTGAGAGTTGTTGTAACTGATTGGTGATTTTAAGCGGATTTTCCCTAGTTTGTTTACTGACCAAAAAGACAAAAGTATTGGGTAAACCCTCAACTGCTTGGTCGGAAATTAAGTGCAAAGAGGACGCGATCGCATTAATTTTGCTGGTATCGACCCAGGTAGCAAATTGTACAGTAATTTGGTCGCTGAGGTAAACAAAAGTACCAGGATGAGCCTTGAGTGTGTAAACATGACTGGCAAAGGCCACATTTTGGTCAGCCCGTGCTTGAGACATGGCAGTTTCTAACTGGTCAGGTTGGACTGCAAATAGTTGTAACTTGCCTGGGGAAATTGTCCTTTGCCATACTCCCCAACTGAGACGGGATAATTGCTCTGGTGGCCTCTCCAGTGTTAGCCGGACAGTGAAACGATGCAACGCCTTTTCTAAAATTAACTCTTCACCACCGCGTTGTAAAACCAAGCCTTGGTTACTAGCTGATATATCAGTGGTTTGAGAATCAGAGGAATTGAGGCGATCGCTCATAGGTTAATATGCAGAAGGAATGGGAACTCAACTAAATTGATTTCCAGTCTAAATCACAGAAACTTGTTGTGTGTCTTTGCTTAACCGAAAACACAAACAGAGTTAAGATAGCCCCAGTTGTTAAACATTTACTAGAGATTTGTTGCATAAATTAACCCCATGAACGTTGCTGCTCCCTCCTTAATTCGCCTCACGTCTTTTTCACTGATGGTCGTTCTACTGGGCTGGCTTTCTCCCGTCCAAGCCCAACAGACGAATACCAGTGACCCCAACACTCTCCGCCCCTCTAGCCAAAATAGTAGCATTTTGAGCATTGATGGAGGCGATCGCCTGATGAAAGAAGCAGCAGAAGCTATTTCTGGGCAAAATTATGCTCTAGCCGCTAAAAAACTACGAGAAGCACGGGAAGTTTACAACCAGCTATCCAACTACTACCAAGAACTCAACGCCAGCTTTTCCGGCATTGACAACCGTGTTTCTGACTCCCAACGCAAAAAAGCCTTAGAAAGCGCCCAAAAACGCGATGAAGCCAACTACCAATTAGCATTAGTCCACCGCGCTCAAAATCAGCCAGAATTAGCCGTACCTTTGCTAGTACAAATTATCAAAAGTCAAAACCCCACCAGAGAATTAGGGAAAAAAGCTTATCAACAACTTTTAGAATTAGGTTTTGTTGATGCACCCTATCCCCGTCAAGGTAGTACATCCTCTTCCAGTTCCCAAAGATAGTTAAGAAAAGATGTTAGGCAGGGTGTTGATTTTGGTGGCAAAGTGAGGAAGCACTAAACCCTCATCATCAACCCTCTACCAGATTGCTATGTAAGTTTTCTATCATCACGTACTACAGCAATCCGATCTGAGTTGTGAACTGACTTGTGGAGAAAAGGGAACAGCTTTTCCCTGCTGTATTTTTTGGTCTTCTCTTATTTTGAATTTTGAATTTTGTTGGCGTAAGCCTTGCCGCAGGCTATTTTGAATTTTGAATTGCTCTAACCCTACTTTTGGTTGCAAACAACCGCATTCCGTTGGCAGTAACTAGTAAGGAAGTCCCTGTATCTGCCAAGACGGCTATAGCTAACCCAACAAAGCCAAAGGTTCCCAGTAGTAGAAATAAACCCTTTGTTACTAAAGAAAAAACTACATTCTGTTGAATTACTGATACAGTGCGACGGCTTAATTCTACTGCATAGGCAAGTTTTCTGAGGTCACTTCCCACTATCACTACATCGGCTGTCTCTAAAGCAATATCGATTCCACCAACCGCAAAACTAATATCCGCCGCCGCTAGTGCCGGTGCATCGTTAATACCATCCCCAACCATACCTACTACCCCAACTCGACGCAAGTTTTGAATTTCTTGGAGTTTATCTTCTGGTAGTAGTTCTGCTCGATAGTCCGTAATTCCTACTTGTTGGGCAATTTGTTTGGCCACAGGGGTACGATCGCCACTCAGCATCACTAACCGCTTTAGACCCAGCAGCTTGAGTTGTCGTATTGCTGCTGTTGCTTCTAGTCGAATACCATCAGAAAGTGCGATCGCTCCTAATAATTCTTGTTTTGTCCCTACCAATACCGGAATTTGACCCAGTTGTTCAATTTCTGCTAACAGAGATTCAACTTCACCAGACAAGGGAATATTTTGCTCTAAAAATAACCGTTTATTACCAACAAAGTATAATATTTCACTAAATTGTGCCTGAATCCCTTTACCTGGCAATGCCGTGAAATTCATCGGTGTTGCTAATTCTATGCCTATTTCATCAGCCTTAGCCAAGATGGCTTTTGCTAGTGGATGTTCTGAGTGTTGCTCAAGTGAAGCTGCAATCTGTAACACCATGTTTGCACTGACTAGCCCCAAATCATAAACTTTTTGTACAACAGGTAGCCCTTGAGTAATCGTGCCAGTTTTATCAAAAGCCAGAGTGGTGAGATTTCCGGCTGTTTCCAGGGCATTACCCCCTTTAAATAAAACACCTTGACGAGTTGCTGCACCGATCGCACTGACAATAGAAACTGGGGTAGAAATTACTAAGGCGCAGGGACAGGCAATTACTAACATGACCAAAGCCCGATAAAACCAAATATTAAAAGGTTGAGCAAAAGCTAAAGGTGGAATCAGGACAATGGCGATCGCTATCAAAATGACAATTGGGGTATAAACCTCTGCAAATCTATCCACCCACTGCTGAGAAGGGGCGCGGCTTTCTTGGGCTGCTTCTACCAAATGAATAATTTTTGCAACGGTTGTATCACTAACAGTATGAGTGACTTTAACTTCCAAAAAGCCTGACTGATTTAACGTTCCCGCAAAGACAGTGTCTCCAACAGCTTTATCTTCTGGAATAGATTCTCCCGTAATTGGTGATTGATCAACGGCACTCATACCAGCAACGACGACACCATCCAAAGCCACCCTCCCTCCCGGTCGAATCGTCAAAATTTCCCCAACTTGCACACTTTCCACGGGAACGGTGACTTCTTGATTTCCCCGTTTGACGGTAGCAGTCGGTGGAGTTAAATCCATCAGAGCGCGAATAGCATTGCGTGTGCGACCAAAGGTAAAAACTTGCAAGGTTGTCCCCAAGGAGAATAAAAAGACCACCAAAGCTGCTTCAAACCAGTCCCCCAAAATTAATGCCCCAGTCACCGAAATGGTCATCAGCAGATTCATATCAGCGCGACGCAAGCGCAACTCCCACAAACCAGCCCGTGCGATCGGATAGCCGGCAATTACTATACCAATGCCATCAAAAGCTCGTGATACCCAAATGGGTAACGCTAAATATTGAGCAAATAAGCCTAAAATTAACCCTATTCCCGCTAAAATTACGCTTTGTCCCCGGCGGTTGTGTACCCAAAATTTCCAGTTTGCTGAATCGGGTTTTGGAATTTGTTTCGGGGCTAAATCGTCTTGATGATGATAGTGGTCGTGGTGGTCGTGGTTACAGCTTGGGCTATGTTGGTGGAAACCTGATTCTTGAATAAATTCAACTGTATAACCTAGACTGCGAACTTGGTGATAAATTATCTCTTCATTCACCTGTTGCGGGTCATAAGATACATGCATTCTTCCAGTGGCAAAACTGACTGATACCTGATTAACCCCTGCTATTTGCTGCACGCCAACCTCAACTGTTTTGGCACAACTCCCACAGTCCATTCCACTGATTTTTGCTTGTAGTTTTTGACTAGAAACTACTTCAACATGGTTGTGGTCGCTGTCATGGGAGTGGGTGTGATCATGGTCGTGGTGGTCATTACAGAAATGGCCGTGACTGTGGGGCTTGACTACACTACTTTGTTTCACCGTATATCCCAAAGCAGTAATGCGATCGATAATTTCGACTTCACTTAAGATATTTGAGTCATAAGAAACTTTAACTTTCGCAGTTGCAAAGCTCACGGAAGCTTCCATTACACCGCCAAGCTGCTGCAAGCTGGTTTCAATCGTCTTAGCACAACTCCCACAGTCCATACCGTCAACTTGCAAAGACTGGGTTTTGAGGGAGGGAGTTTGATTCATGGCAATTTTACTACAAAGTTAACTGCCAATATTTTAATACAATATTTGAACAACTGTTCAGATATACAATGATTATCATTTTTAGATATATAGGAATCCTAAATGAGATGTGAACAGTCCCAATACCCAATACCCAATACCCAATACCCCGCCTCCACCAGTAAGTTCACAACTCAAATCGGATTACTATAGCAATCCTAGAGAGTGCCAATAAAAGAAATATCCGTCATGGTTACGGCGTTTAATAACTCGTTTACTGGCGATTATTCCAGCATTGATCACAATTATTATCTTTGGGGAAAATAGCACCAGTAGTCTCATAGTTTTCAGTCAAGTTATCCTCAGTTTACAGTTACCCTTTGCAGTCATTCCTTTGGTAATGTTTACAAGTAACTCTCGCCTTATGGGTGAATTTGTCAATCCGTTATGGCTCAAATCTTTAGCTTAGGGAGTCGCTATTATTATCGTCCTACTCAATATTTGGTTGCTATGGCAAAGTATTGTAGATTGGTTGGGTTTTAACTTATAAACTGCCAAGGATAGATTTAGTTAAAGTGTTTAAGTATCTCAACAAAAAAAGTAATACTCAAAACCTCGACTGCTCAAAGAAGTCGGTGTTCTATGCCCTGAGTATCTAGTGATGTTGGGCTACTAAATTTCTAAAATTCACTTGATATTTAATAATGAATGAAATAACCTAGATAATCAGTTATATCCTTTTAGGAAATTTATGAACAAGAAGCTCATACTTAATTTACTTGCCAGTTCTTCCATTTTTACATCTTTGATGTCTACGCTAGGGATTATTAATCCAGCCCATGCTAGTGTTAACCTTACCCAGCGATTAATCCA
Source organism: Nostocaceae cyanobacterium (assembly GCA_035298905.1). Taxonomy (GTDB): domain Bacteria; phylum Cyanobacteriota; class Cyanobacteriia; order Cyanobacteriales; family Nostocaceae; genus DATGXB01. The sequence goes on from DATGXQ010000419.1 coordinate 33,311, forward strand.
CACTAATGACGGTCGTACTTGCATCACTAATCCTCATGGTCTCAAGGATTTTGTATGTATTCGAGATTCCGAGAGAGATCCAAAGGCTGCTCCTGCACCCAAATCTATAGTAGTCTCATCCCAGCCATCTGATAGCAAAGTTGCAGAACTTAATTTTACAGAAGAAGAAAGCGAGGCCGCAATTAGGATATTTAAGTGCGATTGTCCGTATTGTATCAATTCTTTGCGACAGTTACGCGGTACTGGTAGTCTAGTATACTAAATTTTGCCCACATCATTCGTTATGACTACCACATCACTTCATATATTTTGCGTGGTAAGACAAAGTTAAAATTTTTGTAACCAAATGCCATATAGAATCCCAGACTTTGACAGACAAAAAGGTTCAGGAAAAATTTAAGATAAATCTCCTTATATTTTACTTAGTAAGACAAAGTTAAAATTTTTGTCACCAAATTCTATATAGAACCTCAGACTTGTACAGACAAAAAGGTTTCAGGAAAGTTGTAAAATAAATGTGCTTATTTGCTTGCTGTATGGTTGTGATGGCATCTGGGTGGAGTGTTTATTTTGTTGGCAATGAACACAAGACACTTTATCTCCCAGTCCTACCAAAATTCAAAATAGCACAGGCTGATCTTTTGTATCTAATAATATTTTGTATCTGCTAATAATAGAGAAGTAACTTTTTCCAGAATTGCGATGATTACTCCAGACCAAGTTGAAGCAATGATTAAGGCGGAACTGCCAGATGCTCAAGTTCAGGTACATGACTTGACTGGTGGTGGTGATCACTATCAAGTCACAGTAGTTTCATCGCAGTTTGCAGGTAAAGGACTGGTGCAACAACATCAGTTAGTATATGCTTCTTTGCGGCAAGCGATGTCAACTGAAGCGATTCATGCCTTAGCACTGAAAACCTACACCCCTGAAGCTTGGCAAGCAACAGCCGCTTCCTAAAAATCAATTTATTTTCAAGTTTCAGCAAGGAAACAAACAACCATGACACCAGAACTCCAACAAAAGATTGATAAATTAGTCAAAGAAAACAAAATTTTGGTTTTCATGAAGGGAACCAAATTAATGCCTCAATGTGGTTTTTCTAACAATGTAGTACAAATGCTCAATAGTTTAGGAGTTCCCTTTGAGACAGTTAACGTTTTAGATGATTACGAAATTCGCCAAGGTATTAAAGAATATTCCAACTGGCCGACGATTCCCCAAGTCTACATCAACGGTGAATTTATTGGCGGCTCCGATATCATGTATGAACTTTACCAAAAAGGTGAGTTACAGCAAAAGGTAGAAGTAGCATTAGCTTCTTAAGCTTCTCAAAATATTCCACAGATTTCTACTTTTACAACCCTTGAGAACTAGGTCATCTTACCATGTACCAAATTTTCAGGGGTTAACTATTGCTTTATGTAAACTTGTAAAGATTCAGAATTCAGAAGTCAGAATCTAGAATCAACAAAGCGGACAGCAGTTTGAGTGATGATTTTCACCCAATATCAATCCTTTAAATTCTTGATTTGACAATGTATTACTATTGCTGACTCCTAAATTCTGACCGGAGGTAGAGCTTCTGGAGGCTCCGCT
>DATGXQ010000420.1:0-12293 GCA_035298905.1 Nostocaceae cyanobacterium
TATTCTAAATCCAAAGAGATGCTTAAATTGTCTATTCGCTTAGTCATATATTATCTTAAGTATCGTACTGTGCCAGTACCAGCTTAACAGAGTGTTAACTAGTTGCCTGGGCATCTTTCATACCGCATTTATGCAACGCCAGAAAATTGCCCTTACACCGTTTTGCAATTATTAGATGACAGTTACTTACCTTAAATGTATACATAATTAAGGGGATTGTCTTACTCCTTTGGTTGAAATTTATTGAAAATTATCACGCAGACCGTTATTCTGAAGCGTTAGAAGTATTAAATGGTGGACAAACTGCAACCAGAGTTACAGGTACAGACCCCGCAACTCGCAAATGGATTTGTAGATAATGCAGCACGATTTATGATCTTGTAGTCGGTGATTCAGGTTCAGGAATCTCACCAGGAACGACTTTTGAAGGCGTTTCCGATAATTGGCATTTTTCTATTTGGAAGGCTACCAAAAAGACTTTCATTTCTCTAGAAAAAAAGGCTGCGTCTTATGTTTTAATTGAATTAATGGATTAAATGCCTGAATTCACCTCCTCATTTTGGGGATATTTCATTATTAGTTATTATCTGTCTCATCAGAATTAATATCTATATAAATCTTATACAAATTAGCAGCCCTCATTTTATTAAGCTTGCTTTCTTTAGCTAATTTCTTAATAGCTTCTTCTAAAGTGTACCGATTGATACCTCTGCTAAGGCAATATATAATCATATTATTTAAATCAGGATGACCTTTTTTAAGCCAATGATAATAATCATCAATAGTGCATTCATTCAAAAATTCTCGTTCTAGAGGATGTACAAGATGTGAATGATATTTTACATTCATAATACGGCTCAAAGCTACAGTAATGTTTAGCGTTTCCTTATATTGGCTCTTTAGTCTTTTTAACAGTTCTTCCAAATCAGGGTATTTACTTAACTTATCTACTAATGTACTCTCAGTATAAAAATAACTAGGTTCATTTTCAAGATAATACTTTAAGAAAGAATATTCGTATTTAGAAATTTTTAGACCATCAATGGATGAGGCTAACCTGTTCAACGATTCAAAGTTGTTAGGATGCAGATTGAGATAATGTTCTTCAAGAAATTCCGTCATTGTCTCGGCTAGTTCTTCTTCAGAATCTCCAAAAGAATTAAAATATGGCTGCCAAAGTTGCTCAAATCTTGCAATGATTGGATTTCTTTTTTCTTGCTCATTAATCTCATTACCTTCTCTAATAAATTTGTCTTTATCGAATAAAAATTTGTCAACAAGCTGAACTAAGTATTTATCAATTGATAAGATTATGTGACCTTGAATCAAGAGTTTTTCTCTTACTTCAATTAGCTTGTTTCGCTTATCTTCATCTTCATCTTCATCTTCATTTATGGTGGAAAAATTGGAATAATTTACGATGGATATAATATCTTCCATATCAATATGAAATTTCTTATGAAATTCTGTATCTAGTTTTACCAAAGAAAAAATTACTGTATTTTTAATAATTTGCTCACGTAATTTAGATTCCCACTTTGACATTAAAGGAATAATTTCATTGATGTAAGCTTTGATTTTTTTTATCACACGTATATTGTTAGTGCCAGTACTTAATATAATGCCTTTTATTATTTGTATTGTTTCTGTTGAAAAATTACATTCTTTATTAAAAACTATATTTAGATTTTCTTCTACTGTAGGATTAAGTTCAACTTCAATATCAATTACTTTTTCTCGATATATTTCTAACGCTGTTCTCTCTTCTTTTTTGTCTTCTTTGGTTTCATTTTGTAATATTGATTCATTATAAATCAATATAACTTGGCATTTTAGCTCCTGTGCTAAATACTCTATAAATCCTAATAATTCATCTAACTGAATTTTAGAATTTCTTTCAAGATCATCAATACATATAATGAAATTTTTAATTTGACTGAAAAGCCAATAAAGTAATTCATTTCCTGCTAAAGATATAACTACACCTGCTAACGGAACAGTTACACCACCTAAATGTATGTCTTGTGCCTTCGGAATTCTATCTATCCGTTCTGAGTTAAAAGTTACTATTTTTACGAAAAGTTTTAATAAAGAATAAAAAATAGAAAAAATATAAGAGTATACATCTTTCAATTTTCTAAAATAATTATAAGGCTCATAATTAGAACCTACAATTATATCCAATTCACTGCAAAAATTACTGTTTTTATTTTCTTTATCTTTATTTACTAAATTGTTAGTTTTGCCATTTAAAATTTGTGACTTTAGTTCTTCAATAGAAGATATTCCAAAGAGTGAAGCATAATAATATTCTTGATTATTATCTTCTAAAAATTTTCTGACTAAGCTAGTTTTTCCTACTCCCCACTTACCCTTGATAGCTAAAACTTTATGCTCATCTTTACTATCTATAAATCTTTGAAGAATTTCTTCTACCTGTGTTCGGGTAACTGTAGAACCTGCTGTAGTGGTGTTTTCAGACATTGTAATTTTGAATGTAGTTATAAGTTACAAGTCAATTTTTACGCAACAAAATAGTTAGCGTCAAGTATATTTGCTGCATTGTTCTTAAAAAAGCCCTAACGAATACAATTCGCGGCTATACAAACGAAGTCCGCCTACGCGGACTAGAAAAAAATCAGGTGTTGCAACCCGCGAAGGCGGGTTTTGGCTGTGTAGTTGCGGTTTCTAACCGCCGTTGTAATTGTCCCTAACTCACACAATCGCCAAATTGTCAATAGTTAACTCGTGCAGCTACCCTCCTGCCTCCTTTCACTCGCTCCAACTTTTTCGCTCGAACTGCCTGATTTTGTGCTTTCATAGAGATAGGTGAAGATTTGTAAAAAGCATTGACTACGACAGCTACGCCGACAAATAACTTAACACTGCCAACCGCTTGGCATCGCTTAACCCCTATTTGGCAAGGCGGGGAGGAAGTGATTAAACCTGGTTTACCACATAGTCAGTTATCACCAACTTGGCAACTGTTGCTTTTAGGTGATGGTTCTCCGACTCGACATGTCCAACTGCTGACCGGTGAACCAACAGAAGTGGATGTGATTGATATGTCACCCATTGGTATGAGTTTGGACGAAGCACCAGAAATTATCCAAAAAGTGCCGGGTCCAAGGGTCAGACGACAGGTTTGGGTGCGTACTGCTTCCGGTCAACGTCTTTATTATGCGGCTTCTTGGTGGGAAGCCAGCCATGTTGATGAATATTTGCAAAACCGTTCTTTGCCAATATGGGCTAGTTTAGCACGGTTAAGGACAGAATTGTATCGAGATGTACAAGGTGTTTGCTACGGTTATTCAGCAGCTTTAGAGGCTGGTTTTAATGAAGAGGGACCGTTTTGGGGTCGTCATTACTTGTTTTGGCATCATGGACAACCTCTAACTTTAATTTATGAAGTTTTTTCGCCGTTTTTAACTAAATATTTGGGGCCGATGCAGTTGGAAATAGAAAGCGATCGCCTCTCTTCCCCTTGAGTCGGTTATAATTTACCTATCTTGCCTGATTTTGCTACTAAGCACTTCTAAGCAACTTGGTAGCAACCAATTTTTAATTATTTTTGAACCTAACAAATCTCTTCAAAGTCACTATACTATAGTTGCTAATTTCGGCCTGCCTATATTGAGCGGTTAAATAACGACAAGTTGTAAGGGTTCAGAAAAAAGAAGCCAAAATCTAGAATGAATAAAGCTTCCAGCAACTATGCTTTTGACAAGCATTCTGACTCCTGACTCCTGAATTATTACGGTAATTTCAGCATTTTGTTACCAATAACCATCACAAATGCCTAATATTTGTGTAAATAAGGGCTACTTCAAGCGGTAGAGGAACAACCAGGCAGTTTCCTCACTATAATATTTGCTAATTCTTCCCCAATCCTTTAAATTATCAAGGTTTGGAAGTTAACCGGATGAATGAATTATCATCAATATTCCTAGATTGGATTGTTACAAACTCAGTAATTTCTCCCGGAGAGAAATATAAAATTTATCTAGGGATTAAATACTCAAGTAACAAGAAAATTGAAGGTAAAAATTGTTGTAATTAGCTGCTTGAAGGCAAAATATTTTGCTTTATCGAGATTAACCAAGCAGATAATTTGTTAATGACTATGAGGTTTAGAGTTCAATGGCCGTGCCTAGTATTGCTGCTTTAAAGAGGAAAAGAAAGAAAAAACCATCTTTGCTGCTGACGCTATCAGCTGCGGTATTATTAATTGTGGGTGGCATCATAGCTTTTTGGTTGTTTACTCTCGGACGACCACTAGAGAGAGATTTACCGCTAGGAGTTAATATTATTCCTCAAGATGCTGTTTTTGCTGTTTCCTTAACTACAGATACTAAACAATGGGAAAAATTGCGGGGTTTTGGAACACCAGAAACCCAAAAGGAATTAGAGCAAAATTTAATTAAATTACGCGATCGCTTTCTGACTAATTACGGCTATGATTTCCAAAAGGATATTAAACCTTGGGTGGGTGATGCTGTTACTGTGGCTGTTTTAGCCCCTCCCATTGCTAAAGATCCATCCCAAGCGGTAGCTAACGGAAATGTAGACACTCCACAATCTTTAGTCTTGGTGTTACCGGTCAAAAACCCTAATTTGGCTAATAATATTTTGACACAACCCAAACCATTAAAACAGGGGAAATGGAGCGATCGCAATTATCAAGGCATTCCTATTAAACAAACTGAGGGACTAGAAGCAGAAAACCTCTCAGTTGCTTTACTAGATGGGAAATTTTTAGTTATAACTGATCATCCGCAAGCCACAGAAAGAGCTATTGACGCTTATAAAAATAAATTAAATTTAGCTACAAGTGTCGGTTTTGCTGATAATTTCCCTAAAATTGCCAATTATCAACCCCTCGCTCAATTTTATCTCAATGTGCCGATCGCGGCCAGAATTGCTTCTACAGCACCTGACCGCCGTTTACCTGCTCAAGTTTTAACCCAACTGCAAAATAACCAAGGTTTAGCCGGAACTATTACTTTAGAATCTGAGGGAATGCGTGTTAAAGGCATCTCTTGGTTAAATCCCAACAGTCAGCGAGTCTTAGCAGTAGAAAATAAAGCCGGGACAATGCAAAATCGCTTTCCTGGTGAAACTTTAATGATGTTGTCTGGTAGTAATTTACAAAGATTATGGGGTGAATATATTTCCACTTCCGAAAATAATCCTCTGTCACCCTTTACACCACAACAACTCCGCCAAGGAGTAAAAACACTGACAAATTTAGATTTAGAACGGGATTTACTCAACTGGATGACAGGGGAATTTGCAATTTCCATTATTCCCAACACTCCAAAACCAGGCACAGCAGAGAGTTTTCGGGCTGGTTTAGTATTGATGTTACAAGCAAGCGATCGCACTGCGGGAGAAAATGCCCTCAAACAGTTAGATGAAGCCATGCGGAGTCAATTCCAATTTCAAACCCAACCCGCTACAGTGGCTAATCAACCTGTGATTAACTGGATTGCTCCCTATGGAACTTTAACCGCTACACACGGCTGGTTAGATGGAGATATCGCCTTCTTTGTTTTAGGAGCGCCCGTCACTGATAAAATTATTCCCAAACCCAACCAGACATTAGCTAATACACCACCTTTTCAACAAACTATCTCCACAGAATTAAATCCCCCCAACAGTCAATTTTTCCTAGATGTGGAAAAAACAGCCCAAAATTTTACTCTTGGTAGCATATTCCCCAATCAGCAAACCTTCCTGGCTGCTACCCGCACAATCGGCATGACAACAGCAATTAAGGACAATCGTAGTACCCGCTATGATGTTTTTGTGAATTTGAAGAAAAGTAAATAACAGCTAAATTGTAACCAAATAGCATCTAAAATTAGTAGTAAAATGTAGAGATATTATATACAATGTCTCTACATACATAATTTGAGAATATACAGCAGATTTTAGCTAAATGAGGTACAAATGTTAGGAACAAAGCCTTATGCTAAAAAACTTTCAACCCTGTTCCCCGTTCCCTGTTCCCTGTTCCCTGCTGTAGCTAATTTACTCATCAAAGACAAGACAAAGAAAATTTTTAAGGTTTTAGATATTGACTGGCTCTATTAAATCTGTTATCATAGCTTTGACAAGGAAGAACTATCTGTAAACAAAAGCTCTTCAACGCCTCATCAACATCTCCAAAGAATTGAGAGATGAAAAAAGTAGAACTTAATGAGAAGAATTCGCTTACATACATATAATCAGCATTTTGTCAATTTTAAATTTTGTGGGGTAAAGCTCTTCTTGAAGAGTATTTTGAATTTTGAATTTTGAATTTTGAATTTTCATCCGTCCCTAAACAGATAGGATCAGAACAGTCAGAACTGATATTTTCAAGCATCCACTGGAGAGAAGTATTTATGAATCTGGTTGTACTCCAGAACTGGCTAGATAACGCCTCCTTTGCCATTTTATTTGTTACTATGCTGGTGTATTGGTTAGGGGCGGCATTTCCAAATCTGCCAATTATCGCTGCTTTGGGGACATCTGGAATGGCGATCGCTAATTTGTGTATTGCTACACTATTAGGAGCAAGATGGATAGAGGCTGGCTATTTCCCCCTCAGCAACCTTTACGAATCATTATTTTTCCTAACTTGGGGGATAACTGCCGTCCACCTATTGGCAGAAAATAACAGCCGTAGCCGCTTAGTAGGAGTAGTAACTGCACCTGTAGGTATGGGTATTAGTGCATTTGCTACCTTAACCCTACCCTCAGAAATGCAAGCGGCTGAACCCCTAGTACCAGCATTAAAATCCAACTGGCTGATGATGCACGTCAGTGTGATGATGTTAAGCTATGCTGCTTTAATGGTAGGTGCATTAGTAGCGATCGCCTTTTTAATCGTTACCCGTGGACAAAACATCCAACTACAAGGTAGTTCCGTCGGTACAGGTGGTTATCGTAGCAACGGCTATCAACTACGCAAAGCAGGAGAATTAATTCCCCAAGCAGCCACAACCAACGCCGAAAATAACGGTTTTTCTCGTTTAGAAAGCAACAACAACGGTAATGGTGTAGCCGTTTTAAACTTAATTCAAACTTCCCCAGTCGAAGAAACTCAAACCCTCTCACCCCAACGTTTAAACTTAGCTGAAACCCTAGATAACATCAGCTATCGCATCATTGGTTTAGGCTTTCCCCTCCTGACAATTGGTATTATCGCCGGTGCAGTGTGGGCAAATGAAGCCTGGGGTTCTTATTGGAGTTGGGACCCGAAAGAAACATGGGCATTAATTACCTGGTTAGTTTTTGCCGCCTATCTTCACGCCAGAATAACACGCGGCTGGCAAGGACGTAAACCCGCAATTTTAGCCGCCAGTGGCTTTGTCGTCGTTTGGATTTGTTACCTGGGAGTCAATCTTTTAGGCAAAGGTTTACATTCCTACGGCTGGTTTTTCTAATCTTGAGTCAAGGGTAGTGATTAACAAATAATGGTGTGATAACCTGAAAAAATTCAATATATCACTATCCTTGTTTTATATTTATTTTTTATCCTATTTTACTGAATAAATTTTCTCACCCATTTACGAAATTCTGCCACTAATTCTAAATAATCCTTTTTGCCAACTTGTTGTAAAAAAATAGAAATTTCTGTAATTGGTAAACCGGGAAAAGCTAAACTCTGATTAACAGATATATATTCTTCATCTTGCAAAACATTGATAGTAAAATTACTGCCATCATAACGCCAAATCTCCGGCACACCCAAATCAGCGTAAACAGCAAAGCGATTTTCAGAACTGCTGGTAATATCAATTTCTACTACTAAATCAGGCGGCGGATCTTGTTCTAAATTTAGTCTCTTTTTACCTTGAATAAAACTAACATTTTTAAGATAAAAACATTCATCCGGTTCTGCACCGCTTAATTCTGTACGTTTAAAAGTAGTCGAACCAAGAGGTTCAATTTTGAGTTCTAGTTCTTCTGCTAAAGTTTCTACAAATCGACCCAAAACTTTCTTATAAATTTCGTGTTCAGGTGAAGGAGCCATAATTTCTAGATTACCCCGATTGTAAGTTAGCCTTAACCGACGACTAACACTAAGCTCATCTAACAAACGCTCGTAGGTTTGCCAGCTAATGCCGGATAAGTGAACTATTTCTGTAGGCTGAATTAGTGTATTACTAGTCATAAAGAGAATTGCGCGGCAATGGCGCAAAATGCTGTTTATAGATTATTTTACCCATGTAGCATAATGATACAGCAACAAGAACAGTTTGATAACTGCTACAAAGGGACACAACCATAAAGTCAGCCAGAAGTTGTCACAGTTGCGGTAAAAACTACTAAGCTGATAAATAGCACCTTACTTTGTTAGGCATCTGAAAATTACCCATTGTCTAACTAAAAATGTAAGATGCCTATTAGAGAGACACTGAAAAAGAGTGTAAGGTATAGGGTGTGAGTAAATACACCTGTTTTATATACCTCTTGCCTCTCTACCCCTCTGCCTCCCCTGCCTTCTGTTTAGTTGTAATTTAATTATGTTTGAAGCACTATCCGATCGATTAGAAGCCGCCTGGAAAAAACTACGGGGACAAGATAAAATCTCCTCCGCCAATATTCAAGATGCATTGCGGGAAGTCCGCCGCGCCTTATTAGAAGCAGATGTTAACCTCCAGGTAGTAAAAGATTTTATTAGTGAGGTTGAAACTAAAGCGCAGGGGGCTGAGGTCATAGCTGGCGTGCGTCCTGACCAACAGTTTATCAAGGTTGTCTATGATCAACTGGTGGAAGTGATGGGGGAACAAAATGTACCCCTAGCAGAAAAACCAGGACAAACTACTGTTGTACTCATGGCTGGTTTACAGGGTACAGGTAAAACCACAGCCAGCGCCAAATTAGCCTTACATTTACGTAAGTCAGAACGTAGTTGTATGTTAGTAGCTACGGACGTATATCGCCCGGCGGCTATTGACCAGCTAATCACACTAGGTAAACAAATTGACGTACCAGTATTTGAATTGGGAAGCGATGCCAACCCTGTAGAAATCGCCCGTCAAGGTGTAGAACGCGCTAAAGCCGAAGGGATAAATACAGTCATCGTCGATACAGCCGGACGCTTACAAATCGATGAAGATATGATGGCTGAATTAGCCCAAATCAAAGCAACTATCCAGCCAGATGAAACCCTGCTGGTAGTGGATGCGATGACAGGGCAGGAAGCCGCTAATTTAACTCGTGCCTTTCATGAACAAATTGGTATTACAGGGGCAATCCTGACCAAATTAGACGGTGATAGCCGTGGTGGTGCTGCCCTATCTGTGAGGCAGATTTCCGGCGCACCGATTAAATTTGTGGGGGTAGGGGAAAAAGTTGAAGCCCTACAGCCTTTCTATCCCGATCGCATGGCTTCGCGCATCTTGGGTATGGGTGATGTTCTCACCCTAGTAGAAAAAGCCCAAGAAGAAATTGACTTAGCCGATGCAGAGAAAATGCAAGAGAAAATTCTCACGGCTAAGTTTGACTTTACCGACTTTCTCAAGCAGCTACGCCTAATGAAAAACATGGGGTCATTAGGTGGGATCATGAAATTGATTCCCGGCATGGGCAAAATTTCCGATGAACAGTTGAAGCAGGGAGAAACCCAGCTAAAACGCTGTGAAGCGATGATAAATTCTATGACCATGCAAGAACGGCGTGACCCAGATTTATTAGCTAGTTCACCCAGTAGAAGACGACGCATTGCCTCTGGTTCTGGTTATAAAGAAGCGGATGTGAGTAAATTGGTGGGAGATTTCCAGAAAATGCGATCGCTCATGCAACAAATGGGCCAAGGTAACTTCCCCGGAATGCCCGGAATGTTCGGTGGCGGTGGCGGCGGCGGTATGGGTGGTATGTTTGGTGGCTCTCGTCCCCCTGCACCCGGCTGGCGCGGTTATCCCGGCGGCGCACCCACAGCCAACAAGAAGAAAAAGAAAGAGAAGAAGAAAAAAGGCTTTGGCACACTTTAGGGGAGATGGGGAGATGGGGAGACGCGGTGTTCGCGTAGCGTCTCCGCAAGGAGAGGGGAGAATTTATTTTCTTTCCCAATCCCCAATAACCAATCCCCAATAACCAATCCCCAATAACCAATAACCAATAACCAATAGCCGTTAACACCCCTCTAGTGCTAAAATGAGCATTTCAGCACCGGAAGATTTGATTTTAGGACAATCTAGCCTAATCACTTCCTTATTTACTAAGTACCTAACACACAGGAAAACAACTTCTCAACATGATCAAACTGCGCTTAAAGCGATATGGTAAAAAGCGGGAAGCAAGTTACCGCATTGTAGCGATGAACAGTATGTCTCGCCGTGATGGTCGTCCCATAGAAGAATTAGGCTTCTATAACCCCAGAACTGACGAAGTGCGATTGGACATTCCCAACATCGTTAAGCGACTGCAACAAGGAGCTCAACCCACTGATACCGTCCGCCGCCTCCTAGTAAAAGCTAATGTTCTTGAACAGGTCAGTGCAAAAGCCGCATCACAAGCTTGAAACAAAATCTCCAGCTACCAGTCCCAACTATGTTGGGCTGGTGAAGTTTCTCATGCAGCCATTTTTGGAATCTCCAGAGTCTTTAAGCGTCGACTGTGAAATGTCTCACACCCTCAAACGGGCTTGGATACGCATCGCCTTTGAAGGCGCAGACAAAGGAAAAGTGTTTGGTCGAGGGGGGCGCAATATTCAGGCGATTCGTACAGTCATAGCAGCAGCAGCAGAAATGGCTGGGCATTCAGTTTACCTGGATATCTACGGCAGTACCAACCAAGGTCGGGATGGTATGTCCTTTGATGAAGAACAAGAAGAGCGAATACCACCACCAAGATCAAGAGAAAGGCGCACAGGTCCACCCAGACCTATTGCTAAACCTCGCACTCGTTAGATGAAGAAAAGGGTAAAAACCTCTAGAAGACTTGGAGACTTTTGTTAGTTTCTATTACCGTCCAGTAGTCAGAAGCTAAGTGAACTCTACTGTTGTCAATCTATTCTCAAAACCCTACTGACGTTCCCGTAGAATTAGCCGCTTGCTGACCTATGAGATATTTGAGGATAGTTCAAAATCATAAAAATTTGGTAGGCTGGCATCAGTGACGTAGAACGTCGCGTCACGATCGCTATCACGGGAACTCCTCCCTACAATTAACTATCTGGATGTGAATCCATCCACAGAACATGTCACCATATTGCTTACAGTTGTGAAAAATTATAAGCAACTCTGATGATCTCTCTAAGGAGGTGAAAGCAGGGAGTGGCTGAAGTACGTTTAGGAGAAAATGAGTCAATAGACTCAGCTTTGAGACGTTTTAAAAAGAAAATTCAAAGAGCCGGAATTTTATCCGAAGTCAAACGCCGGGAAAGGTACGAAAAACCCAGCCTACGCCGTAAGCGCAAAGCGGAAGCTGTACGCAAGGGAGTCCGTTACTAATTCTCTGTTCCTAGTTTGAATACTTCCTAAGACTAAATTCAGCAACGTAGAGACGCTAATCAATTGTGTCTCTACGTTTCCTCTAAAGGCTCAGATGATTGACATATGCAAAAAAATTTACTACTCAATTAAAAATAAGTTCCTTGATGACTAATTTTTAATTCAGTGAAAAATAATGTAAATTAAATATAAAGATTTACTACAAAATTGTATTTAAGTTCTCATTACAAAAACTTGCTCTTGTTGAAAACTGCTCCTCACCAAACTGAAAAATTCTATGGCGGGTGCTTTGAAAATACAGCTGCCTAGCAGCAGCAGCGCGATCGCTCTTGCGGGATATGCAGAAGAAAATCTAAAACTCCTATCACGACAAACGGGAGCATTATTAGTGCTGCGTGGACAGGAGTTAGTAATTTCGGGTACAGAAAAACAAATTGACTTAGCAGCGCGGCTAGTGCGATCGCTTGAAGACCTCTGGAGTAAAGGCAACAATCTTTCTAGTGCCGATATTTTAACAGCCCGTCAAGCTTTAGATAGCGATCAGCAAGACCTACTACAAGAACTACAGCGAGACATTTTAGGCAAAACTCGTTATGGTCAAGAAATTCGCGCCAAAACCTTTAACCAGCGTAAATATATTAATTACCTGCGTAAATATGACTTGACTTTTTGCACCGGGCCTGCTGGAACAGGTAAAACCTATCTTGCTGTCGTGGTCGCTGTTAAAGAACTCCTCGCTAATAAATTTGAAAGACTAATTTTAACCCGTCCTGCCGTAGAAGCCGGCGAAAAATTAGGATTTTTACCAGGAGATTTACAACAAAAAATTAACCCTTATCTTCGCCC
>DATGXQ010000421.1:0-16428 GCA_035298905.1 Nostocaceae cyanobacterium
GGGGAATCATTCTTGACAAAAACACCATTCAGTCAAGTGGGTAAAATTCAGGTTTTGCTTGAGTTGGAGTGTACACATTTGGTCTTAGCTGGCAACAAATAACCTTAATTGAGTATTCCCAGATTGGTGTATATTTCTATCAAATTGCCATCAGGATCGCGCAAGTGTGCTGTACGCAGTCCCCACTCTGGACGATCTAAGGGTGGGGTAATAATATTGACATTATGTTCTTTTAAATGTTCGTGTACTGTATCTACATCATCAACAGCAAAAATTAAAGCGGTTTTATCTTGATCATCAGAATTTTCAGATTTCTCGCTACTAGAAACAACTCCGTTCATGTATTCTTTTTTTAAAACTGTCAATTTGAGAAATCCGGTATTAAATTCAGCATAACCTGTGTTTTCATCACCCCAATCAACTTCTAACCCTAGTATATCTCTGTAGAAAAGGAAAGTTTCTGAGTAGTTAGAAACAAGTAATCTGAGATGAGTTAATTGTAGTTTCATAAAAATCCATACTTTGCTAACTGTGAATGCGAGGTTCTGGGTGTAGAGTTGCTAACAGTTCACTCTCAACAAATGCTAGTTCATCTAGACGTTGCATGAAAATTTGTCGATCGAAATAAGTGTCAGCTAAAACCCAATATGTACCATAATGTCGCGCTTCTGAGGCCATTAAACTACGATAAAATTTAGCAAGTTCTGGTTCTGGACAGTTAGCAGCCAGAAGTCCCAACCGTTCATGACTACGTGCTTCGATTAAACCAGTGACGAGTAAGGAGTCTAAAAATCTTTCTGGTTCATGGGGACGAACTTGCGCTTTTAACCCTGCACCATAAGGAGGAGGAGAAAGGGGTGCAAGAGGAATATGGCGACGTTCTAGCCACTGGTTGACTAACTCAAAGTGTTCTAATTCTTCACGAGCGATCGCTGTTAGTTCCCTCACCATTTTAGTATTAGAAGGGTAGCGAAACATAAAATTTAGTGCTACACCCGCCGCTTTGCGCTCACAGTGGGAATGATCCAGTAAAATGATATCTAAGTTAGCGATCGCTTGCTCTACCCAAGCATTGCTGGTAGGCTGTTTGAGAGCGTTGATTGTTGGTAATGGTGAACTTAGCACAGGACAAAAAACTCTCTTAGTTAAAAATTTACAGTAGGTTTCAGCTAAATAAGGTACAAATGTTAGGAACAAAGCCTGATGCTAAAAGACTTTCAACTCTGTTCCCTGTTAAGAGTTCCCCGTTCCCTACTGTAGCTGAAAATGCCAGCAAATCGATTTTAATCTTGATTTGAGCTTTTAGTTATTTGTCCTGTTGATGTATTACCAATCAATTTGTTGTCTGTCTCTATAAAATCCCCCGCTAGGACTTTTATCTGGTAAAGTGGCTAACCAAACAATGGTATCAACTCCCTCTTCTAGAGTACGCGGTGCTTGTTGTCCTCCCATATCAGTTTTTACCCAGCCTGGACAAACAGAATTTACGGCAATATTTGTTCCTTGTAATTCACTAGCAAATATCCGCGTCAGTGCATTTACCCCAGTTTTAGAAAGGCGATAACCCGTATATCCGCCGTCCATATCTGTTAATTGTCCCATACCAGAAGACACATTCACAATACGTCCAAAATTTTGTATTTTCATCAAGGGAACTAAAGCTTGAGTTACCCGTAAAACACCGTAAAGATTTGTATCTAAAGTAGTTTGGATAGTATCAATTTTAGCCTCAAAAATGCTATCTTCTCCAGCTTTGACATCAACTAATATCCCAGCATTATTGATTAAAACGTCAAGTTTACCAAATTCTTGGCGAATAAATTCTGCTAAATTGTGACAACTTTCTGCACTGGTAACATCTAGAGGATGAAAAGTAACCTTTAATCCTTCATTTTGTAAATTTTGAGCAGCATCTTGACCTTTTTGCATATCTCGACTGGTGAGAATTACCTGATATCCTTGTTTAGCTAATTGACGGGATGTTTCCAAACCTAACCCACGATTTCCCCCTGTGACAACTGCTACTTTTTTTGCATTACTCATAGCATTTTTTCCAGTAACTTTCTCTAATTACAGCAATTTTATTGGAAATAAACCATAGACCTAAAGCTGATTTTTATTTCTGGCAAGCATCTGTTAATTTATGTTAATTTCTTTTCTGTAAAAAGCCTGATTCCAGGATAAATATTAATTATAAATCTGGAGTTTCCCCTTTGACAAAAAACGAAGACCATGCACAGCAAGGATTTCCCAGATTATGACTCTGGGTTTACTGGGTACAAATCAGAGAAACACTAAGAAAATCTAAAGCTATTTGTTGTACGTTTGTGGGTTCAGTAATCTTTTCAAAAACGAAACTAGCACCAGACAGAGTAGATTGAATCTGATTGTTAGTAATCGTCCCTAAATCAGCTAACAAAGTTTGGAAACTATGAACAGCTAAACCCTGCTGGTTGCGCTTTTTTTGAGCCGATTCAATAGCACTATAACTTTGTTAAACACGAATATTTAAGCCACAGCAAACTCTGTAAATTTACGAGTTTCTGGATCATGAAAAGCTAATACAATATCTTCTTTGGGTACACCTTCACGTAATAACTCAGTTGCTATTCCTTCCTCAGTCCAATCTTCCTCAATGTAAATCTTCTCATTTTTAATGCGAATATGCACAGAAATTCCCTTAATTCTTTCCTCCCTTGTCCAACCAACCTGAAACCATAAATATTGGTCTCTTTGCTCATCAAAAGCTAAAAGCATTTCTACATTATCAGGTGATGCAGAGGAGAAAATTTGATGATATTCTGTTAAAATTTTTTTGATTAAAGAACGATATTGATCTAATTTATCCATTTAGTAATGACCTCCTTTTCTGTATCGACAATAATCAGTTTAAGTTGATTATCATCAATAACAATTTGAATGGTTTCATCAAAATTCGCTTTATAAACAAGCTGACTAAGTGCTAAGTAAATCTGATGGTCTGGTGCGGTTCTTTTCAGATAATTACGGTAAATGATATACTGACCTACAGCCCTTTCTAAATCATAAATAAATGATGAGTTGATAAAACTTTTAACTTCTATCACTATTTTATCATTACCTCTTTGTGCAGATAAGATACGTTCAGCACCTAGATCAGCAACCAGTCTTAATTTTCCATAAATTATATAATAAGGATCAGCTGTAATTGTCCAACCATCTTTAATTACAGCATTTTTCACCGCATCATGGTAGATATCTTTTGCTGGCATTGTATTTTTAGTAACGCAGAGTTAGAAAGCAATAATTTTACTAATACTATTTTACTATACTATGAGGATTATGAGGCGATCGTAACTTCCCCAAAAATCATACTTTTGGTAGTGATCAGGAGGTGATGGAACTCTGAATTGATAAATTTTAGTAACCCACCTTAACATGAGAGGGATATTTTTTTCATAAGGATATGCTTCCTGGTGTAAAATTTGCAACATACTTTAATATTTCTTCTACGAAATCTTTTGATTTTGCTATTACATCTGCCGATTTTTGTGTTGTTTCTCTTAGTTCATTAAAAATTTGCCTTACATTTTCTATAGACTGAGATAAATGAACTTGATCTATGGATTTCACATCTAATTTTTCTACTTCTTCTACTGTATAATTTGATTTTCCTATTTTATCAATTGCTACATACATAGCAGTATAAAATTTTAAATTATTTCTCTCATCAGAAGAAATACCTGATAAATTTTTAATGAATATGTCAATCTTTTTCATTAATAAAACAGAAGTCAGATATACTCCTATGGGATAAGATTTACTAAATATTTTTTCATAAACACTTTGTGTTTTTAATAGAGAAGACGGACGGGATCTTGCAACATCCGGTTCTCGAAAGACTATAGACATTACTGCTTGTGCTAAATAGGTAATGCTAATAATATTATCTTTTGGTTTTCCTTGGTTTTTGTAAAAGTTTTTTCTTCTATCATAGTAAAGATCATGGCTTAGAAAAAATTTTTCAATGTCTCTCTGAATTTCATCTGTTGCTCTCAGAGAAGCTGGAGGAATAGCAGTTTGTCTATTAGTAGCTTTAATGATTTTATCTCTACTAGCTGTATCTTCAGTTGTAATTACTTTTACTAGAACTGAGCGTTCATCAAGCTCAGATTTGTTGTTTTTGAAGTAAGTATAAATTTCCATAGATGTTTGTAGTCCATTAACAATTTGAACATTTTCGAGAGTAAGTATTTTATTACTGTATTGTCCCTTATCTGCAATTATTGTTATGCCATTATTTAACCACCAAAAATCTTCAGATGTCTTATTAGCTAAACTTTTTCTAATATCTTGATTAACTTCAACATCACCTTCGTAATCTCGCACATTTGAATCAAAGATATATTTTCTTAAAATATCTTTGTTTTCCGTAATAAACTTATAGTATTCATACAGTAAAACAAGACAAGAATAACCACCTGTAGTTGTGATTGGATTTTCTAATAGTCGCATTTGTAAAGAATTAGAAGGATTATTATCAGCAAGCTTTATCAGTTCTCTTGCCCCTTCAAATTTAAAATTAAATTCTACTTTTGGAAACAGACTTTTAACTGCATTCTCTAATTTATTTACTCTTTCCTTAACTTTTGGGTGTATTTCTGTAGTATCACCTTTAGTAGCATAGAAGTATGAAATAGTTAATCTAGGGAATTTAGCTACTAATCCCCTATAAGCTTTTTGAAAATATCCAGCAATTTGTAATAATTCTTGATTATATAAAATAAATTCACTGAGATTCTTAGAGATATTTAAAATGTCTAATGTTGTATCTTCTAACTTCTGAATAGTTTCTTCTGTAAATGTTTTGCTAGTTTTTAATTGAATAATAAACAATTCAATTGATATATCTTTTTTGTAGTGTGTTAAATCTGTATCTTCTACTATCAATTGACCGTTGACAAAAGTATACATAGCATCAATTCCACCATCATCTCCTTTTCCCATTATTCCACTTTCTATTTCTTCATGTGACAAATCGTAATTTTTGAGTAACTGATCAGCTACGAAAACTTCAAAGAAATCTGGTTCAGCCATATTAGGAGATACTATTTGTTTTTTTTCAGTTAAAATCTGTTCCAGTATTAAGATATCATTAGCACTCATACTTCACTTCTAATTACAAAAATAAGGTTTTTCTTATTGTTATTACAAAATCTGACTTATGCTGAAACCACTAGTTAATGTATACGTGAGGTTTGTATAAATCATTCATTAATTTAACATACTATATTCTGTTTTACAAGCGATTTAAGCTACGGTGCTTTATGTAACTTTACTAGGCTCAGAATTATAAAAAGCTAAAATAATATGTAAGTATTCAGGTCATCCCAAAATCTCTAACATCATTTACTGGCAGGGGTTTTCGAGAACTGACCAGTCGTAGGTTGGATTGAACGCAGTAAAACCCAACATTATCTTTACTTATCTTAATAAACTTTCAATTTCCTCATCAGTAAAACCAAATTGTCGAAAAATCCGTAAAATATAGCCAGGTGACATTTCTCTTGCACCCATATCTATAGGAACTACTCTTCTTTTCCCTTCAACTTCACGAGTGTATAAACAATGGTCTCCTTTTCCTTCTCTATGAAATGTACAACCTGCTTGTTCTAATAACTTAATTAATTCCTTGGGTTTGAGGGAAGGTATATTTTTAGGCATAAACCTTCCTTAATTCATATACTTCTGAATTTTGTTCTTCTTCCTCTACTAACAAAAATTCATGCAATTCCTCTATGGAAATAGCAGATTTATAAATATTACTTTCAGATTTATAAACATCCTCAAAAGATTCAATTGCTTCCTTTAACTTATTAACTGCATCCTCTTGAGTATTTCCCTGTCCCACAATACCATTTTCTAAACACAACCCTACCCAATAGCTAGAACTTCGTCGGAGTACAACTGTATAAAAATTCATTAGCGTTTACCTATGAAATATGTGTAACCATTTTCTTCATTAATAATTTTGCTAATTAAATTGTGATAACTTGTTATTTTATTCATTTAGCAATTTTCTCTTTACATCTGATAAAGATATTGAATGGCTATCTTTTTCTACTTCTTTAGCTGCCCTCAAATCTCTTAAATCTTCCAAATCTTCTAACAATTCCATAATCTGCAAAAATTCTTCATAAGATAAAACAGCAAACTGCTTTTGACCATTTTGTGTTAGAAACTGAGGATGTAATTCAAGCATCTTTTCACCTCCTTTTTCTTATAAAATGTTAAACACGAATATTTAAGCCACAGCAAACTCTGTAAACTTCCGAGTTTCAGGATCATGAAAAGCTAAAACAATATCCTCTCTTGGTACACCTTCCCTCAATAAGTCATTTGCAATACCTTCCTCAGTCCAATCTTCTTCAATATAAATCTTCTGATTTTTAATTCTTACATGAACATGAGTATTATTAATTCTTTTTTGATTTACCCAATCTACAGACATCCATAAATAATGATCATGAGTTTCATCAAAAATCAAACAGGTTTCATATTTTTTCTTAGCTGAACGATTAGCCAGATGATCATAATTTGTTATTATTCTTTTAATAGCTTCACGATAATTAACTAATTTATCCATTGGATAACTTCCTCCTTTTCTGTGTTAATGATAACTAAAGAAAGTTGATTTAATTTAACTACAGATTGAATTGATTTTCTTTGAAAAAAGGTTTCATAAATTTCATCTTTGATAGCTAAGTAAATTTCTTGGTATTCATCTTGAGCTAATTGAATCAAATCACGATATAAAATATATTGTCCTAAAGCATTCTGAAAATCTTTCATCAGTGAAGAACTGATAAAACTCTTGATTTCAACAATAATTTTACGTTGTTTTTGGTCTTCTTAAATTAGCTTTTCTATAGCTAAATCTGGATAAAGTTCAACGTCTTTATATTCAAGAGGATAAGGATCTGCTGTAATTTTCCAACCATCCTTAATTAAAGCATTTTTCACTGCTTCATGATAAATATCTTTTGCTGACATGGTTTACCCTGATAATAAACTATTATAACATTTCAGGTGAGTCTATCCAGACCCACCCTATCATAAATTATACCAAAGCTGCCTGTTCCTCCTTACTAATCACCCTACCTTCATCCTCGAAACCGACAATTTGATCAAAGTTCAAATAACGATACAAATTCTCGGCAAAAGGATTAATTTTCTTCGCCACAATATCTAAATATTCCTGTACTGTGGGAATACGTCCTAATAAGGCACAAACTGCGGCTAATTCTGCTGAACCTAAATACACTTGTGCGCCTTTACCCATGCGGTTATTGAAGTTACGAGTTGAGGTAGAAAATACTGTTGTTCCATCAGCGACTCGCGCTTGATTTCCCATACATAAACTGCATCCTGGCATTTCTGTTCTCGCACCAGCTGCACCAAATACACCATACACACCTTCTTCTTTTAATTGGTGTTCATCCATGCGGGTGGGTGGCGCTATCCAAAGTCGAGTTTTTACTGCACCTGCACCTTCTAAAACTTTGGCAGTTGCGCGATAATGTCCAATATTTGTCATGCAAGAACCGACGAATACTTCTTGTACTGGATCATTAGCAACTTCCGATAATAATTTAACATTATCGGGGTCATTGGGAGCAGCAACAATTGGTTCTTTGATTTGGTTTAAATCAATTTCAATTATTTCTGCATATTCGGCATCGGCATCGGCTTCTAGTAATACGGGGTTGGCTAACCATTCTTCCATTTTGGCTACGCGCCGTAAGATGGTTCTGGCATCGGCATAGCCCCGTGCTACCATATTTTTCAATAGGGCAATATTGGAACGCAGATATTCAGAAACTGTCTCGATGCTTAATTTGATTGTGCAACCTGCACAGGAACGTTCGGCGGATGCGTCGGTGAGTTCAAAGGCTTGTTCTACTTTTAAATCTGGTAAACCTTCTATTTCCATTATCCGTCCTGAGAAGATGTTTTTCTTGTTTTGCTTCTCGACGGTTAATAAGCCTTTTTGGATGGCGACGTAAGGGATGGCGTTAACAATATCCCGTAAAGTGATACCTGGTTGTAGTTCGCCTTTGAAGCGGACTAATACTGATTCTGGCATATCTAAGGGCATGACACCTAATGCACCAGCAAATGCTACTAAGCCTGAACCTGCTGGGAAGGATATTCCCAAGGGGAAGCGGGTGTGAGAGTCGCCACCTGTTCCTACTGTGTCGGGTAATAACATCCGGTTTAACCAGGAGTGAATGATACCGTCGCCGGGACGCAAGGCTACGCCGCCACGTTGGGCGAAAAAGTCGGGGAGTTCGTGATGGGTTTTGATGTCTACGGGTTTGGGATAGGCGGCGGTGTGACAGAAGCTTTGCATTACTAAGTCTGCACTGAAACCGAGACAAGCAAGTTCTTTGAGTTCGTCGCGGGTCATGGGTCCTGTGGTGTCTTGTGAACCGACGGTAGTCATGATGGGTTCGCAGGATGTTCCGGGACGGACTCCGGGTAAACCACAAGCTTTTCCGACCATTTTTTGGGCGAGGGTGTAACCTTTGCCGGTGTCTTTTGGTTGTTGGGGACGGGTGAAGACTGTGCTTGGTGGTAAGCCTAATGCTTGACGGGTTTTGTCGGTGAGGGTGCGGCCGATAAGTAGGGGGATGCGTCCACCGGCGCGAACTTCGTCTAAGATGGTTTCGGGTTTAAGGGTGAAGGTGGAAATGATTTCCCCTGCTTGGTTGGTGATTTGGCCTTTGTAGGGGTGGATGGTGATGATGTCGCCGGTTTCTAGTTTGGTGACATCGCATTGAATGGGTAATGCGCCAGCATCTTCGGCTGTGTTAAAAAAGATAGGAGCGATCGCACCACCTAAAATATAACCTCCAGCCCGTTTGTTTGGCACGAAGGGAATATCATTGCCTAAATGCCATAATACTGAATTTATCGCAGATTTACGGGAAGAACCTGTTCCTACTACATCACCAACATAAGCTACGGGATGTCCTTTTTGCTTTAACTCTGCAATGGTTGCTAAACTTCCCGGTTGGCGAGTTTCCAGCATCGCTAAAGCGTGGAGGGGAATATCTGGACGGGTGGTAGCGTGGGTAGCGGGGGATAAGTCGTCGGTGTTGGTTTCCCCTGGAACTTTAAAAACTGTGACGGTGATAGCTTCAGGAAGTTGGGGACGGGAGGTAAACCATTCTGCTGCTGCCCAAGAGTCTACCACTTGTTTGGCGTAGGTGTTGGTTTGAGAAAGTTCTAAAACATCGTGGAAGGCATCATACACCAATAGAGTTTTACTTAATGCTTTGGCGGCTTTTTCTGCTATTGGAAATTTTAGCAACTCAATTAATGATTGGACATTGTAACCACCAACCATTGTTCCTAATAATTCTACCGCTTCTGTGGGTGAAACTAGAGGACTGGTGACTTCTCCTTTAGCGATGGCTGTGAGAAAACCGGCTTTAACATAAGCGGCTTGGTCTACACCAGGAGGAATGCGATCGCGCAATAATTCTAATAATACACTTTCTTCCCCCTTGGGTGGATTTTTCAGCAACTCGCATAATTCAGATGTTTGTTTTGCATCTAAAGGTAATGGGGGAATACCGAGTTGAGCGCGTTCAGCCACGTGCTGGCGATATTGTTCTAGCATTTTTACTTTCTCCGTTATGGTAATCCCTACTACTTAAAGGGGGAATTTTGGCAATAGTTTGGCTATCAGAGTTTACCTTATTTTTATGGCTCAAAGCGTTACTGACAAGCGATATCTAGAGATAATGTCTTATAGTTGCAGCAGACTTTCTGCTAAAAATTCTCAACTTTGTTAGAGAGCGATCGAATCTGTTTCTACTTCCATTATAGATAATCCCATCCAGTTAGTAAGTCAAATCATCATTTTAACTAAATTAACATCATTATCTTTATCATTATATTTTTATTTTGCATTAATTTTATGCACAATAATCATCACAATTATCAAATTTAAAATGAAATAAATTTCGCGGTAAGCTCAGGTTATTACACTTGCCAATAAATCTGATATAATCTAACTAGGTATTTTTTAATTCTTGCCAAAACAACATTTATGCTATTAACTCAACTTGAACAAAAGCACATAGTAGACAGAATCAGTAAAATTGTAGCGACTCTCATGGCAGAACGTCCATTTTTCCGAGAAGAACTCAATGAGTCAGAAATGATTGAACATTTGTTTAATCTTGTAAAAAATAACTTGACAGTCGAAGATTTTAATGATACGGATGATGAAGAATTAAAAGAACATTGTAGTTTTGTAATGGTGACAGAAGCAGCAGCCGGAATGTTAAATGAATTAACTCCCGAACAAATTGCTATTTTTGATGAAGCAATCAAGCGCAAATAAAAATGAGCAACTATTTACTAGATACAAATATTGTATCTTTGGTCATTAAAAATAATTTCGATATTACGCATATAATTGAGAAATAAAAGCTCAAATAAAATTAAGGTTCATCACCATAATCGCTGATTTTAAAAATAAACAGACGTATAATTGCTTCCTAAAGATAGAACAATTATATTATTTAATTAACTTGGCAAATATTCTCAAATGAGCATCATATTATATGAAATGATTAGTTTAATGATAGTAACTTACTCACAATTAATAATTTAATTGTCAAAAATTATTAAAATTTTAAATAAATAAGCTAATTTCATTTTTAATAAAAATAGAATAAATACTTAAAAAAGTATAGTTAAATTTATTACTTCCATATTAAATTTATTTAGCTATGTAATCTATTAATTATAATTATCGCAATATAATAAAATAAGAAGTTTTTATGGTATAATACAGTCAACGTTTGCTGTCAAAACTTTTAAACCATCTTTTATGAGTATCGAAATTACGGCATTTCAAATAATTCAAAACAACATACCCATGCTTGTTTTTATAACTACTGTTAAAATGATCTACGAGCGTTTTGATGTTTCCCGGAGAATTGATGATAAGAAAATGGGATATCAAAGATCATTCTCTAAAACCAGAATCAGAGAAATTAAAAATTATATTAATCAGGAACATGGGATTATACCTAATTCTATTCTAGTTAACATTGATGAAGGCAAATTCAATTATCAAGAAAATAATAATTTGCTTGTTTTAGATGATACAGGTTCTCTAGGTCTAATTATAGATGGACAGCATAGAGTAAACGGTTGCTATGATGCAAACCCTGATTTTCCACTCATGGTAATTGCAACTTTGGGATTATCAGTTAAAGATCAAGCAAGATTATTTGTCACAATTAATAAAACTCAAAAAGGTGTTCCAGCATCTCTTTATTTAGATTTAATGGACTTATTAGAAGGAGACATTGAAGATTTTGATGGAGAAGGAGTAACAGCAGAAAGACGCGCTAGAGAAATTGCTATTAGATTAAATGAAACAGATGAAAGTCCTTTGTATGAATTAATTAGAACAACTGGAGAAGGTGGTTTTGGCATATCTTTAAATGAATTTGTTAATCAAATTAAAGACTATGTAGAACCGAAAACAGGAAAACTTGCTAATTATGGTTTTGAACAGCAATATAAAATTTTTGAAATATATTTTCGTTCTATTAAAGCAGTATTCTTAGAACAATGGGATAATCCTAAATCATATATTTTAAAAACCGTTGGTTTTGGTGGACTAATAAAGGCATTTTATGAAATTTTTAATGTGGTTATGCAAAAACACAAGATGTTTAATACTGAAAATACTATTAAAGTTCTGGAACTAATTCAAGACTTTAAATTTGATAAAGATAACTTACCAAGTGGCGGTGGTTTTAAAGCGCAGGAAAAAGTTGCTGAAATGCTAGAAAGCAAATTAAAAAAATCAGTTAGAGAAGATTTTGTAGTGATGATTGGAGATTAACTAAAAGATTAATTTGGAGATTTAAAAGGGTGTCATTAACATTTGAGGAAATTGCTATTGCTTTTAGTAATTGTAATAGTGACGCTAAAATTTCTTTTAAAGATTATTTGATTAAATTAGATAAAACAAAAGAAGATTATAAAAAAGGATTTACTATTTCAAATGTAAATAACTATATATTGACTGATATTGAAAAACTCCTATCTAAAGCAGTTTTGAATATTTGTGCTGCTGATAATTTGATCAAGCAAGGATATTTCAGTTGGGGTTTTGTGACTTCATATTATTCCAATTTTTTCTTAATACAAGGTTTAAATAGAACACAACTTAACTTTACAACTTACATATCCGGTTCTATAGAATGTTTAGAAAGAGATTATCAGAAAAAGGACATTTACATTTTAGGTATTGCTAATTCAACAGATGAGCATCAAAGACAATTCAAACGTTTTTTTGAAAATTTTATCCATTTCAGAGATCGTAAAGGAATTGATAGATACTGGAATATAGGAATTAGACCTTTTGAACTTGGGAATGAATCAGAAATCAGGAATAAAATTAACTATGAAATTTGTAATGATGCTTTTTATGAATTAGATTTAGATCATTTAGAATTTGAGAAAATTATTAAAGATAATCAATATTCTCCTTTTACGGAATATAAAGAAAATTCAAGAATATTTGAGAATTATTCTCGGCGGAATTTAAAATTAGCTATGGCAAGATTAAGGATGCTAACTTATACTTTAAATGTCATTGCTATTAGGAATTTAGAATATCGAAGTTATTATCAAAGGAATATGAGAAATAGATTAAAAGCTATTAATGATAAGTATCCTGATATAAGTTCATGGATTAAAGAACTTTTTCAACAGTGGTTAATTTTTAATGGAGAACTGGTAGGAAAAGATGAAATCTAATCACATATAGATTAGTAATATACCATTCTAAAAAACCTATTCAAACACAGGTGGCCATAGTTCAGAAATCGCAATTTCCCAACCCGGAAATAATTCAACAATAGTTAATTTATCATCCCCCTTCAAAACTTGTACTTTTCCATTAGGACGATAAACACTCACAGTTAGTTCATCAGGATTGATTAAAATTCCAACTCTTGCACCTAATTCTAAAAATAATTTAACTTTCTCTTCTAATTTAGATATTCTATCACTTTTTGATTTAATTTCTACAACTAAATCTGGTACTAAATTCCCAAAATCTCTAACTGTTCTTTTCAACCTGTCCGCACTAACAAAGGAAACATCAGGTGCGCGTAAATCTGTATTTGGCATAATGAAACCACCGCTTGAGTCAAATATCCGCCCCAGTTTACGCGGATTAATCCATAGTTTCAGTAAAAATATTAATTGCGCTCCAATTTCACTAGATTCTATATCCGATGGACCCATAAGTAAAATATTCCCTTCTTGTAATTCTATTTGATAATCATCTTTATCTTCTTTGAGTTTTTGCTGTAGTCTTTCTACATCTTCAATGGTGAAAGTCATATAATTTTCTAGATAAAATTGGTAATGATTTACTATTATAATATTTCTTCGTCAAGTTGTAGCAAATTTTTACAAGATATTAGGTCAATAGACATCCTGTAAATCATAATCCTAAAAATATGTATATAATATAACTTACAGCACTTTATCCAAATATTACTCTAATCAGATATAATCCTATATTTGGACTGTGAAAAACCGCTTTACCAATATGACTAAGACTTACAACGTAGAAATTCTGCATCAAGGACAAACTTACAAAATCCAAGTTCCTGAAAATGAAACTGTCCTCGCGGTAGCAGAAGCTAAGGGTTTAGATTTACCCGCTTCTTGTCACGCTGGTGTATGTACTACTTGTGCTGCTTTGATTACAGAAGGACAGGTAGACCAAGCTGATGGTATGGGTGTGAGTCCCGATTTACAAAAACAAGGCTATGCTTTACTTTGTGTGGCTAAACCTCTTTCTGATTTAAAAATTGAAACTGAAAAAGAAGAAGTGGTTTATCAAAAACAATTTGGTAAAGATTAATCAAATTCAGCTTTCTTTGGTTTTTGAAATCAATTTATTTATTCTGCCCCACAGGCTAGAAGCCTGTGGCTACCAGAACATAGACGCGGAGCGGCTTCCCGCAGGGTAGCCTGCCTCCGCAGGCTAACAGCTTTAACCTCGTTTTGCTATTAGTCTAAGATAGTAATTTGAAAGTAAACTGAATAGAGATAAAATAGCCTTTATAAGCAAAGTTTAGTCATGAGTTATTAGCTAAATCAATCAGATTGTATTTGTTGATTTATTGGTAATTTCGGCTATCCTATAAATTATCGCTTACTAAATTTTACTATCATGACTACCCATTTTATTACTGCTGAAATCAATCTAGAAGAAACTCCTACTGAGTTACAGAAAGCTATCGAAGCAGAATTACAAAAACAAGGTGAACCCCTGCGTTGGGCTATTACTTCCGTAGATGAGGAACAGGAAAAAGCTACTGTAGAAGCAGTTGTTATTACTAATAGCGTTGAGTAGTAAGCACCGCCTCAGAATAAAGTCTGAGGCCACATTTTGAATTTTGAATTTTGAATTTTGAATTGTTTGATGCACCCATACACGGCTATTTTAATTATACCCACAGGAGTTGGGGCGGCGATCGGCGGTTATGCGGGGGATGCGTTACCAGTTGCTAGGCTGTTGTCTCAGGTATGCGATCGCCTCATTACCCACCCCAATGTTTTAAACGGTGCTAGTCTATATTGGAATATACCTAACTCTTTCTATGTAGAAGGTTACGGTTTAGATAAATTTGCAGCTGGTGAATGGGGTTTGCGTCCTGTTTATAGTAATCGAGTAGGTTTGCTTTTAGACCAAGCCATTGAACCAGATTTAATGCTGCGACATCTACAAGTAGCCGACGCAGCTAGAGCCACATTAGGTTTAACTATTACTAATCCTGTAATTACTGATGCTCCATTAAACGTAGAATTACGCACATCAGCCACTGGGGCAAGCTGGGGAACGATCGGCAACCCAGATAGTTTACTTAGAGCAGCAGAAAAATTGATCATACAAGAGAAAGCAGAGGCGATCGCGGTAGTTGCCCGTTTTCCTGAAGATATAGATGAGAAAGCCGTGCAGAACTACCGCCAAGGTCAAGGCGTAGACCCCCTAGCAGGTGCAGAAGCAGTAATTAGTCATTTACTGGTGCGAACCTTCCAAATTCCTTGCGCCCATTCTCCCGCCCTTTCTTCTGCCCCTCCAGACCCAAATTTATCACCTCGTTCCGCCGCCGAAGAACTAAGCTATACTTTCTTACCATGCGTTTTAGTGGGTTTAAGTCGCGCTCCGCAATTTATTCTGAATAAAGAAATTAATAAATCTTTACCAACAGATATTTGGGTAGACCAAGTTGATGCAGCAATTTTTCCCGCCAACGCCTGTGGTAGCAGTGCCTTACTCAGTTTAAGCCAAACTTCAAGCCAAATCATTACCGTTGCGGAAAATCACACTCTGCTACAAGTTACTGCAACAGCGTTGGGGATCAAATCCATCCGGGTAAACTCATATTTAGAAGCAGTTGGGGTCATAGTCGCCCAAAAAGCAGGTATTAACCCAACGGCCATTAGTCCCAGATTAGTCACTGGTCAGTAAGGTCGGGGCTTACCCCACCCATAGGACAGTAGATTTTTCCTTTTCCTTCCCCTTTTCCCTGTGATAAACGCTTGTGATTGAACAAAATCAAGATCCAGAAATTCCTTACCTCACACGCACCCAAGTATTAATCGCTATGGGCGCAACCGCGATGATTTTGTGGATAGTCGCCAAGCTGTGGTTGCGCTTTGGTAACTTTGTCCTTTTTAGGTGGTACTGGCACAGCAAAGATTTATTCTTAGGTTTGGGGTTAGGTATACTTATTACCCTGTTAAGTGGTTTAGCTTATCGCCTCTCCCCTGCTTACCGAAGAAGCGCAGATTATTATCTAGAAGTGGTACTTAAGCCTTTAGCTTTACCTGATTTAATTTGGTTGGGTTTATTACCCGGTTTAAGTGAAGAACTACTATTTCGGGGTGTAATGATCCCAGCTTTAGGCGCAGATCATACTGCGGTAATAGTATCTAGCCTCTGCTTTGGAGTCTTACATCTAAGCGGTTCCCAACAATGGCCTTATGTAATTTGGGCTACTGTTATTGGTCTAATATTAGGATACAGCACCCTCCTAAGTGGTAACTTATTAGTGCCGATCGTTGCTCACATTCTCACAAATTTACTATCCAGCTATTCTTGGAAACTACGGAAATTAGTACAAGCTTGAAGGAGACAGGAGGCAGAAGGCAGGAGTCAGGAGTCAGGAGTCAGGAGTCAGGAGTCAGGAGTCAGGAGTCAGAAGGTATATAGAATTTTCTCCCCATCTCCCCATCTCCCCATCTCCCCATCTCCCCATCTCCCCATCTCCCCATCTCCGTGTCTCCCCTCTCCGTGTCTCCCCATCTCCCCAAACCCATGCCCAA
>DATGXQ010000422.1:0-10579 GCA_035298905.1 Nostocaceae cyanobacterium
AGCACAGGCTGATTATGAAGCGATAGATTAGGTATTGGGTATTGGGTATTGGGTATTGGGGACTGGGTATTTTATTCTTTTCTCCCCACCTCCCCATCTCCCCATCTCCCCATCTCCCCACCTCCCCACCTCCCCATCTCCCCTACCTTTACAGTACAATCTCTTTCCCTTGCTCTGTAAAGCGCACTTCTTTAATTTTCCATTGTGCATTACTTGTCAGGGTTTTTCGCACACTACCAAATAGAGCAAACTGCTCACAACTGGAAAGAGACGCTAATTGTCGTTTCGACTCTGGCGATACACGTAAGTCAACTGTAGCAACTCCATTTTGCACATTAATACGATATCCAGACAAGCTCAAGTCACTGGTATCTCGTTCTTCTAAAATTTTGCCGACAGCACTTGTTATCGGTTCTTGTGCCGAAACTTCGGTCTTTTTAGGCAGTAATTCTTGACATTCAGCATCACTTGTATATAAAGTTACGGGAATACTTTTTTTAGTCGCAGCTTCAGAATTAGCTGCTAAAGATTTTACCGGCTGCTTGGGTGTAGGTGGATTAGTGCTTACAGACTTATCCCTAGTTATTTTTTGACTAGAGTTAGGTGAAGCTATACTGTTCGGCGTGGCTGGTGTTAACTTTTGGCTATCTGTTTTGCCAGATTCAGGGTTAGAAACACAACTGCTAACAGTAGCCAGAATAACTACAAAAAATAACGGTAAAAGAAATCTTGTGTTGCTGTGCATAGCTTTGCCCACATTTCAATTTATTTAATTTTTGATTTCATTTCCAGGGTTTTTCTTTGCGGAATCGGTAAACAGCGCATAATGTTGTTGGCTGGCAGTAATTGGGAATTATATAACTAAGTCAAATTTAGACCTCTTTTAGACGGCAAATAAACTCATGGCAGTAGAGCTAATCACTTTAGATCAAGATACCTACGAATCTCTGCAAAAAGAACTGAGCGAACTGCGTCAGATTGTGACTAGATTAGGTCAATCAGAGACAGTTAGTATCAAACAGGATTACCCTCAACATATTGGTTGGTTGATGGATTCTGTACCTGCGGCGATCGCCATATTCGATCAGCAGATGCGCTATATATTCGCCAGTCATCGCTGGTATGAGGACTACGGATTGGGTGATCAGGACATTATTGGCTGCTCTCATTATGAAATATTTCCTGAGATTCCTCACCATTGGCGAGAAATTCATCAACGCTGTTTAGCGGGTGCAGTGGAGAAATGTGAAGAGGAAGCATTTGTACGCGCTGATGGAAAAGTTGATTGGTTGAAGTGGGAAGTGCGACCTTGGCATGAGGATTCTGGAGCGATCGGTGGGATTGTGATGCTAACTGAAGTGATTACTGCTCGCAAACAGGCAGAAAACGCTTTAGCTGAGAGCCAAAGACGTTTTCAGAATATTGTCACTAATGTACCAGGAGCAATTTTTCAGGTGACATACCGTAATGAAGCCTGGAAAACTGAATACATAAGTGATTTTATTTGGGAATTGGCAGGAATTACAGCTCAAGAAGCAGTAGAAAATGACAATGCTTTTATCAGTTGTATACATCCAGAAGATTTAGAAAATTTTTTAATTTCGATCAATGATGCCTTAAATAATTTTATTCCTTGGCATTATGAAGGCAGATTAGTCAAGCCTAACGGAGAAATACGCTGGTGGCAAGGAGATTCTACACCCATCAAAAATGAGCAAGGAGAAATAGTATTTTGTGGGGTGTTTTTAGATATTACTCAGCGTAAGCAGTCAGAATTAGCACTGCAAAAACTGAAAGATGAATTACAAGTTTTAGTAGAAGAACGTACAAATGCTTTACGTCAGACTGAAGCTAGGTTACAGCGATTAACAGACAATGTACCAGGAATGATTTATGAATTTTGTCTGTACCCTGATGGCACAATGGATTTTCCTTATGTATCTTCTGGATCTACAGAAGTTGTAGAATTATCTCCCCAAGAATTAAAAAATAATCCCTCTTCATCATTTATTAATGTTTATCCTGAAGATTTACCAGGTCTACAAGCATCAATAACTCGTTCTGCTCAAACTTTACAAACCTACGAACATGAATGGCGGATTATTACAAAATCTGGTCAAACCAAATGGCTTAAAGCATTTGCTAGACCAGAACTTCAATCTGATGGTAAGATTATATGGTACGGATATGTTTTTGATAATAACGCCCTCAAAATAACAGAACAACAATTCCAAGAACAATTAAAATTTTTACAAAGTATTTGGGAAGGCGTAGGTTATAGCATTTTGATCATAGATGTATTAAATAATGGCACAGAATTTAGATTTGCTAAATGCAATCCCATTTTTGAAAAAACTACTCCAATTAGTGCAGAATATTTATTAGGAAAAACTGTGACTGAAGCATTACCAGCCGATGAAGCAGCTATTTATAATCAACGTTATAGTGAATGTGTCCAGTCAGGTAAGGGAATATTTTTTGAAGACTGTTTTTATGTTGATGGTCAAGAAACTTGGTGGTTTATTAATATTACACCTCTAGTAGATAGTAATTCCTGTATTTCCCAATTAGTCGTTATAGCCAATAATATTACTGAACTAAAATTAGCTGAACAACAGAAACAAATGTTTGTTTCTTTGATTGAAAACAGCAATGATTTGATTGGCTTGGCGACTTTAGAAGGAAAAGTATTATTTATTAATGAAGCCGGACAGAACCTTGTTGGTATTGATAAACCACAAATTTTATCTCAACTAACTATCAGTGACTTTCACAGTTCAAAAGATCGAGAATATCTGGAAAACCAAATTATCCCAACATTGCTAAAAGAAGGATTGTGGCGAGGAGAATATCGGTTTAAGAATTTTAAAACTGGAGAGTTGATACCAGTAGACTTTAATGTCTTTACTATTAAAAATCCACAAACTGGCCAACCTTTGTGTTTAGCAACAATTACTCGTGATATTCGGGAAAGACAAGCAGTACTGCGCGATCGCCAACTAGCAGAACTGCAATTACAAGAACAAGAGCAATTTCTGCGGAGTATTTATGAGGGCATAGCACAAATTATCTTTGTGATCGATGTTGTAGACAACTTAGACTTTCGTTTTGCTGGTTGGAACTCCACAGGAGAAAAACTTACAGGAATGAAAGAAGCAGAACTAATAGGTAAACCACCAGAATATCTGCATGGAGAAGTTGAAGGTGCATTAGTACGTCAGCGATATGAAGAATGTGTGGCAGCAGGTGTTAGTATCAGTTATGAAGAATATCTGACAATTAAAAATCAAAAAACTTGGTGGTTCACTACACTTAATCCTGTGAAAAACAGTGAAGGTAGAATTTATAGACTGGTAGGAACAACCATGAATATTACGGAGCGTAAGTTGACTGAACAAGCACTACAAGATAGTCAACATTTTATCCAACGCATTGCTGACTCTACCCCCAACACCATCTATATTTTTGACTTAGAAGAACAAAGAAATATTTATGCCAATCGGGAAATTACTACCCTACTTGGCTATTCTATAGCAGAACTTCAACAGAAAGCCACAGATTTAATACCTAATATTATTCATCCAGATGATCAAGAAAGAGTAAATGACTATTGGAGTAGATTATCTAGTATAAAAGATGGTGAAGTTTTAGAACTTGAATATCGAATGAGACGAGCCAATGGTGAATGGTGCTGGCTCAATAGTCGAGATACAGTTTTTAGTCGTAATGCTGATGGTAAAGTCAAGCAAACTCTAGGAGTATGTAGTGATATTACTGAGCGTAAACAAGCAGAAATTCAATTACAAGAACAAGCTAAAAATTTAGAAAATACTCTGCATGAATTAAAACGGACTCAAGCTCAATTAATTCATAGTGAGAAGATGTCCTCTTTAGGTAATATGGTAGCAGGTGTAGCCCATGAAATTAATAATCCGGTTAATTTTATTCATGGTAATCTTATTCCTGCAAGTGAGTATGCTGAGAATTTATTACACCTGATAGAACTTTATCAAAAATACTTCCCTAACCCTCCAGAAGAAATTCAGGCAGAAATCGAAAATATAGAGCTTGATTTCCTCAAACACGACTTAATGAAACTTCTGAAGTCTATGCGTGTAGGAACTGAGCGTATTCGAGAAATCGTGTTGTCTTTGCGAAATTTCTCTCGTCTAGATGAAGCAGAATTTAAAGAAGTAGATATTCATGGAGGTCTTGACAGTACTTTAATGATTCTCCACAATCGGTTGAAAGCTAAACAGGATCATCCAGAAATTAAGGTGATTAAAGATTATGCACAACTTCCCGTAATTGAATGTTATCCTGGTCAACTTAATCAAGTGTTTATGAATTTGCTGAGTAATGCGATCGATGCTTTGGAGGTCTTAGGAAAAAATCACCAAGGACAGATTTGTATTCGGACTGAAATGTTAGATTCTAATTGGATTGCTATTCGGATTATAGATAATGGAATGGGTATTCCTGAAGAAATAATCGGCAAGTTATTTGATCCCTTTTTCACTACTAAAGAGGTAGGTAAGGGTACGGGTTTAGGCTTGTCTATTAGTTATCAAATTGTTGTTAACAAACATCAAGGGAAATTGTATTGTAATTCTGTATTGGGAGAAAGAACAGAATTTGTAATTGAAATTCCCATTAAACAAACAGAAACTAATCAAGAATCTCTACCTAATGCCAAATAGTTTGTAAGTTTAAAATATAGCCATTCCGGCTGAAGTGAAGTACAGTCAATCCCTTAATTTACAAGCTTTACAGCCTTTTTAATGTACCTCATCTGACAGGGAAACGCTGTAAATCCTGGTAGCACATCTTCACCAGATAATTCTGTGGGAGATGTTAAGATTTCTACTGGTTGATTTTGGCGATAGATTTCTACTTGGTACATTTCAGGATTAATTAACCAACCAAGTTTAATTTGATTGGCCATATATTCCCGCATTTTCTCTTGTATTGCTTTTAGATTATCACTGGGAGACATTAACTCTAGAACAAAATCTGGTGCAATGGGAGGGAATTTTTTTCTTTGTTCTGGTGTAAGTTGTTCCCATCTTTCTTTTTTAATCCAAGCTACATCAGGAGAATGGTTTGCACCATTGGGGAGTTGAAAACAGGTGGAAGAATCAAAACAATATCCTAATTTATTTTGGCTGTTCCATATGACAAAATCAGCCCCAATTTCTATATTACTGTTTCCAGTTTCTCCCCCAGTCGGTGACATAATTAGTATTTCTCCTTGAGCATTGCGCTCAAATTTGATATCAGGATTTTCTCGGCACAGGTGATAAAACTCATCATCAGTAAGTTCGATGATGCGGTTAAAGTTAACGGTAATAGCTGTCATAATAATTAGCTCAAGAAAATATCTACCAGCTTAACTTAAATTATCTGCTAATTGATTTAGAGTAAATTTTTGACTAGAAATTTTTGTCAGCAGTTAGTTTTTCTACAATTTCTAAGTTATGTTCATATTCTGCTTTTGTGGTGATTACTTTTGGTTAAAACTCTCCTAAAAGTTGACTGTAGGTAAGTTTGTCCAAAAAGATAATCATTAATCAGTGAGATTTTTGGCTATTATCTATAGGAACATCATATTAATTTTAGCTAAAAGCTACAACAGGAAGCAAAATATAAATGGTTCGAGCGCGTAAACAATTTGGACAACATTGGCTCAAAAGTGAAAAGGCGTTAAATGCGATCGCTCAAGCTGCGGAGTGTCAAACAACCGATCGCATTCTGGAAATCGGGCCGGGTACTGGTATCCTGACTCGGCGTTTACTCCCCCTAGTTCATTCTCTACTGGCTGTGGAGATTGACTGGGATTTGTGCAAGTTATTAGCCAAGCAGTTGGGGGATAGGGAAAATTTTTTACTGCTACAAGGTGATTTCTTGACTCTGGATATACCGACACTGGTGGAAAATTACCCTAATTTCCAAAATCAAAATAAGGTGGTGGCTAATATTCCCTACAATATCACGGGGCCAATCATTGAAAAACTGTTAGGAACGATCGCTCATCCCAATCCTACACCCTATGATTCTATTGTCCTGCTGATTCAGAAGGAAGTCGCAGACAGATTAAATGCTAAACCCGGTACAAAAGATTCTGGTGCTTTCACTATCCGGGTGCGATATTTAGCAGAATGTGAGTTTATTTGTCATGTCCCTGCGGGTGCATTCCAACCGCCGCCAAAGGTTGATTCTGCTGTGGTGCGTCTACGTCCACGACCGATCGCTAACCCAGCCCGTGACCCAAAACATTTAGAAACTTTGGTAAAATTGGGTTTCAGTGCCAAACGGAAAATGCTGAAAAATAATTTACAGTCCATGATTGAGCGGGATGACTTGACCCCATTACTGGAACAATTAGCAATAAATCCCTTAGCACGGGCAGAGGATCTGAGTGTCGAACAATGGGTAAACTTAAGTAATTGTTTGAGTAGGGTGTAGGGTGTAGGGAAAAACTTCAATTTATCTCCCCTCTGTGCGTCTCCCCTCTTTGCGTCTCCTCTTCTGCCTCCTATAATCATTATGCGTTCTTATAGTTTGATTGCACCTGCTAAGATTAATTTATATCTAGAAATCATTGGCGATCGCCCCGATGGGTATCATGAGTTAGCCATGATTTTGCAAAGTATTGATTTAGCAGACCAAATTGATATTCATCCAGCATCTATTGAGGGGATTCGCGTTTATTGTGACCATCCCCAAGTACCCACAGATAAAAGCAATTTGGTATATCGCGCAGCAGAGTTAATGGCGCAGCAGTTTCCTCAAGCCTCTAGTAATTATGGGGGTTTGGATATCACCCTCAAAAAACGTATTCCTGTAGCGGCGGGTTTAGCTGGCGGTTCGACTAATGCTGCGGCCGTGTTAGTAGGAATAGATTTATTATGGAATTTGGGGTTAACTAAGTCAGAATTAGAAGCGCTAGGCGCGATGCTAGGTTCTGATGTACCATTTTGCATTGCTGGGGGAAGTGCGATCGCTACAGGTAGAGGTGAGCAACTTTCGCCTTTACCCAGTTTAGACAATATCTATTTAGTCTTGGCTAAATATCGCAGTTTGGAAGTTTCCACCCCTTGGGCTTACAAAACCTATCGTCAAGAATTTGGCAGTACCTATGTGCGGGATACTGAGAGTTTAGCTGCTCGTGCTAGTGCTGTCCATTCAGGAGAAATGGTCAAAGCCATCTTAACTAAAGATGCCCAAGACATCGCCCAAAAACTACACAATGATTTAGAAAAGGTCGTTTTACCGGCTTATCCCCAAGTATTGCAACTGAGAGAACTATTTGCTCAACAAGCTGGCGTTTTAGGGACAATGATGTCTGGTTCTGGCCCCTCAGTTTTTGCCATAGTAGAATCAAAAGCGCAAGGCGAAGTAGTTAAACAGCAAATTCGTCAAGCAATTCCAGATGAGGATTTAGAATTATTTGTGACGCGGACAATCTCTCATGGAATCAAAGTAGCTTCATCAGGCTAACAATCTATTCCCGATCGCCAATACCCAATTATGAATCAACCAAATCCCACACCACCAACAGAAAATCCTGTACAAGTCCCTCCTACACCCTCACGCTGTCTTACAGGTGCAGCCATTTCTGGAGGACTAGCTTATGCTATGTATACTCTCATGATAGCGATCGCTACTACTTTTGCCACTAAACCTGTTCACTCAGATAATCAAATCGTGTTAAATATCGCCTCTGCTGTACGAACCCTAGTTGTTGGCGTAGTGGCTTTAGGAACTGGAATCTTTGGGATAGTTGCACTGGGTTTAACTGCTTTAGCAATTCAAGTTTTCATTCAACAACTAACAAAACCCAATCAATAACAGAGCATGAAGCGTGGAAAGTCTCTTTCCTCCAGCCTCCTATCGAGCCAACGGCACAGGAGAAGCCAACTGTGGGCGATTTTTAGTCAATGCTAGTTTAGAAGTCTGAGCAACTGGTAAAAATTGATGTTGTTTTCTCCACAGAGTTGGGGATAAACCATGATGTTGGCGAAACTGACGGGAGAAATGACAAGCATTTTGGTAGCCAATTTTGCTAGAAATTTCTTCCACAGTCTGATTAGTATTTTTTAATAAAGGACGTGCGGCAGCCATCCGCCGTTTTACAATCCAACCGTTGACTGTATGACCTGTTTGTTTAGCTACTTGATGAGTCAAATAGGCAGCAGAATAACCCACTGCATCTGCTACATCTGACAAAGTAATACCTTGATGATAATGCGCCTCAATATAGTCAAATACTTCCTTTAGATGAGGAACACAGGGAAAAATTGACTCTGAATGAACTTCTGGTACTGTGAGGGAGTTCTTAGCATACCATTGGTCTAGCAAAGCTTGTTTTTCTAGACGAATAGCGATCGCTCTTAACAACTCATCTAATGTAGACGGTTTGGTTAAATAATCATCTGCTCCCAACTCCATCGCTTTACGAACAGCAGATTTAGAATTACTAGCCGTGAGAAAAATAAAAGGAATAATCGCTGTTAGTGGATCTTGGCGCAATTTAGCTAAAACAGTATAACCGTCCATCTCTGGCATTATCAGATCACAAATTACCAAATCAGGTAAATATTCCTGTGCTTGCTGAATCCCAACAAAACCATTTTCTGCTCCTATTGTCTTAAAACCTTCAGCTTTCAGGCTGTCTAAAAATAAATTGCGAGTAACAGTGTCATCTTCAATTACAAGAATTTTTTTGTCGTACATCATGTTTCTAATCACAAAAACGTTTGCCCTTCAATCATCAAACTGTAGCCCAAGTATCAATAGAACAGTTCTTTACGCTCAGTCTAGAAAACACAAAAACAACCAAAGCTAACAAAGCTACTAATCAAAAATTAAAATTACAGCAGATTTCAGGTAAATGAGGTACAAATTTTGGGAAAAAAGCCTTATGTTAAAAGATTTTCAACCTTCCTGTTCCCTGTTCCCTGCTGTAGTAGATTGTAATCGAATAGATGGTAACTTAACTGTTACCGTAGTTCCCATACCTACCTCACTTACTAATTTAATTTCACCTTTGTGTAACTCTACTAGAGTTTTGACAATTGATAACCCCAGTCCTGTACCTGGTATATGATCAACATTACTACCTCGATAAAATGCTTCAAATAGCCGTTTTTGATCAGTTTCGGGAATACCAAATCCTCTATCTTGGACATGAAAAATTATATTCCCGTCTTCATAATTGAGAATCAAATCTACTACATTACCAATTGGTGAATATTTGATGGCATTGTCTAGCAAATTCTGTAAAATTATTTCTACCAGTTTTTTATCAATCCAGACTGTTAGATGATAAATTTGATTAATAAAATTGATAGAGCTATGATAGGTCATTGGCATTTTTGCGAGAAAATCCTGGCAAAACTGCAATAAATCCAGAGGGTTTGGCTCAAAATTAATTTTTTCTGCTTCTGTTTTAGCTAAGAAGAGGATATCTTCGAGCATTTGACTCAATTTTTCCACCGCAGTTTGAATATTTTCTAGTAGCGGCTGAACTTTGTCTCCTTTCCATTCATCTAAATGTCTCTGAAGCATACTATTAGAAAAAGAAACAATATTGAGAGGTGAGCGAATTTGGTGACAAAGCATTGCTACAAAATGCGCTCTTAGTTCACTCAGTTTCCTTTCTTGTTCTAAAGCCTGTTGCAATTCCAATTCTTTATTTTTAGATGGGGAAATATCCTGCTGTACAAAATCTTCAACCTGTTGGCATTCACCCACCCATTTTTTAACACTTAAATCGATTGCTATGTCATTTATTTCTTGTACAAAAGCACAAGCAAATTCCTGGTTTTTATAATTGACGTAAGTAATGTTTATTTCTGCTAAAAATATCCGCCCATTCTTAGTACGATAGCGAGATTTAAAACAAAGATGATGTTGACTTCTTAGAGATTGCCATTGCTCTGACCAATCGTGTAATGAACAATCTACATCTAGATTATGTAGCTTCATCAACAGCAATTCTTCACGAGAATATTCTGTTAGATGGCAGAATGCCTTATTCACATAAAGAAATTGTGCATCTTCTCCTAAACAAAAAGCTGCATCTAAAAGCTGATTGATGAGAAAGTCAGCAAACTCCCATTCCAATTCTGGCTGTAATTCCCATTGACAATTAGTTTGAATTAACGTACAGTTGCCAGAATTCATATCTTTTTTTACTCCTTGCAATCATCAGCCAATGTAGCCCTTTTTCAATTAAAAATTACAAATTTAACAAAGATTGATACGATATATAATTTAGTAATTAACTGGCTCAAACTCTAATAGTAATAAATACTATTTTAATTTTATCAAGAGAAAGTAAATAGGTTTACTTTGGTTGCATGAAAGTTGCATCATCATCAACCAACTCTTATATCTATGGGGTTTTAATATTTCTCCTGAAAAAGAGAATGTCCGTAAGAATTCAGGAGTCAGGAGCCAGGAGCCAGAATAGTTACCAAAAGAGGAATCGATAGTAGTGATATTTGGAGAATTTCAGTCAGCTTGACTCTTAAAGTCTTTTTAATTCTGAATTCTGAATTCTGAATTCTGAATC
>DATGXQ010000423.1:0-2465 GCA_035298905.1 Nostocaceae cyanobacterium
TAAGTCGGGAACATTTCTTGAGGATAGATTGTCAAGAGAGAAGCAACAAGAATAAATTACCTAAAAATTAAAATCTAATATAGCAATCCGATCTGAGTTGTGAACTGACTTTTGGAGAGAAGGGAACTCTTAACAGGGAACTCTGAACAGGGAACAGGTAGCGTTCATAAATGATTTAGGATTGCTATATATGAATCCTCAATGATTGGTAAAACATATTGAGTAGGTGTGGGGTGGAAATTTTTCAGTCGCATTCTGAGTAAAGGGGAAATATGGTAGGAAACACCCGCCCTGCGTATATGGGAAAAATCATGTCATAATCCTATATATAGGAATCCGGTTTGATTTTTGAAAAAAAATCAGTACAACTCGTTCTCTCTTCCCTGTTCCCTGTTCCCTTGCCTACAGAATTAATTTCACAACTCAAATCGGACTGCTATATAATTCTTCACATATGAGATAATATAAACAAACACTGGTGCATTAAATCATTAAGATGAAGTATTGGCGAGAAACGGTATCTGTATCACAGCGAATTTTAACTGAACTGTTACGTCGTAGACGCAGCTTAATTTCTTGGAGTATTTTCCCTATTGCCATTTTAATTCTCAATGGATTTATTTTGGCGGAAGGGGCAAAAATATCAATAGCTGAGGCTTTTGAAAGTGCAGCCCCTTCGACTTTGGTGGGTGCAGCGCTATTTTTTAGCTGTTTGGGTGGGAGTCTAGGTACAGTAGTTGCGGAAAGAGAACAACAAACTCTCAAACGCTTATTTATTTCTCCTTTGAGTGGAACATCTTATTTTTTGGGAATTTTTTTGGCTCATAGTAGCATTGGGATTGGACAAACAATTTTAGTTTATACGATCGCTGCTTTTTGGGGCGCTCAATTTCAGGGTTCGATTTTATTAGGAATGACGATTATTTTTCTCAGTATTATTGCTTACGTAGGCTTAGGATTTATTTTAGGTACACAGTTAGCTAGAAGAATAGAAGATGTCAATGCACTCGTAGCAGCATTTGGTGTACCTTTATTAATTTTAGGAGGGGCATTTTTACCAACTTCTTTATTTCCCCAAAAGTTATTAGATATCGCTCAATATAATCCCATTTATCATATGAATGAAGCTTTGGTAGGAGTTTCCGCTAAGGGAGATAAGTTGGCAGATATTAGTTCTCACTTCTGGTTTTTATTCATCTTTGCACTGTCAATGTTAGGCTGTGGTTGGTTATCTTATCGGCGGATGTTGACGGTAGAACGCAGACTGTAATAATTACAGCAGATTTCAGGTAAATGAGGTACAAATTTTAAGAACAAAGCCATATACCAAGATGCTTTCAACCCTGTTCCCTGTTCCCTGTTCCCTGCTGTAAAAATTAAAAATTAAAAATTAAACAGTAAATGGGTTATGTTGAAAATTGAGAAATTAAATAAATCATTTGGCAATAGAAAGGTTCTTCAAGATTTGACTTTGCAGATTGAACCAGGGGAAATTTACGGGTTATTGGGTGCGAATGGTGCGGGAAAAACCACCACAATTAATATTATTTGTAATTTACTGAAAGCTGATAGTGGACAAATTACGCTCAGTAATCAGCCTATTTCTAAAGCTACTAAGAAATTAATTGGTATTGCCCCCCAAGAAAATCTTTTATATAAATCTCTTTCCTGTGAAGAGAATTTAAAATTTTTTGCTGATATTTATGGTTTAAATCGCGCCACCAGAGAAAAACAAATTAAAGAAACTTTAGCGGCTGTCAATTTATTAGATAGGGCTAAAAGTCCTGTAGAAACATTAAGCGGGGGGATGCAGCGCAGGTTAAATATGGCGGTGGCTTTGGTACATCAACCTAAATTAGTGATTTTAGATGAGCCGACGACGGGGTTAGATATTGAAGCAAGATTTGAGATTTGGGAATTGATTAAACAGTTAAAGAATCAGGGAATTACTATTTTATTAACGACTCATTTATTAGATGAAGCAGAGAGATTGTGTCAGAGAATTGGGATTTTGAAAAAAGGACAAATCTTAGCAGAAGGAAAATTAGAAGAATTACGGCGTGTTGTTCCGGCTCAAGAAATTGTCGTCATTGAAACGAAACAGGAAGAACAAGCGATCGCTCTCGCTCAAAAACATAACTTTACACCCCGGCGTTATGGTAGTGATTTAGCATTCTGGCTACCAGAAGCCTTGGAATTAAAGGAAATTTTGGCGCGATTTGAGGGAATAGCGATTGATTCCATATCTCGTCAACCTGTAAGACTAGAACATATTTATGTGGAAGTAACACAGAACAATTAAAGTCAGAATCCTGAGCAAAATAGTAAGAATTCAGGAGTCAGGAGCCAAGAGCCAGAATAGTTACCAAAAGAGGAATCGATAGTAGTGATATTTGGAGAATTTCAGTCAGCTTGACTCTTAAAGTCTTTTTAATTCTGAATTCTGAATTCTGAATTCTGAATCC
>DATGXQ010000424.1:0-2510 GCA_035298905.1 Nostocaceae cyanobacterium
GTAAAGCGTTATATCACCCAAGTTTTACAGGCCAGGGGTTTAGAAGGTGTACAGGCGGAAGAATTAGCCATTTTACCAGGCATGGATGAAATTTTTAGCTTGGTAAGAATGAAACGTCACTATGATGAAGGAGATTTTGACGTTTTAATTATCGATTCCGCACCTACAGGTACAGCTTTACGCTTGTTAAGTCTCCCAGAGGTTGGCGGCTGGTATATGCGTCGTTTTTACAAACCGTTTCAAAATATCTCCGTCGCACTCAGACCTCTGGTAGAACCTATATTTAAACCCATTGCTGGTTTTTCTTTACCAGATAAGGAAGTGATGGATGCACCTTATGAGTTTTATGAACAAATTGAAGCATTAGAGAAAGTGCTGACTGACAATACTCAAACCTCGGTGCGTCTGGTGACAAACCCGGAAAAGATGGTAATTAAAGAATCTCTCCGCGCTCATGCCTATCTAAGTTTG
Organism: Nostocaceae cyanobacterium; assembly: GCA_035298905.1. GTDB lineage: Bacteria > Cyanobacteriota > Cyanobacteriia > Cyanobacteriales > Nostocaceae > DATGXB01. Next base: position 472 of record DATGXQ010000424.1, read on the forward strand.
TATAATGTTGCAACAGATTTAGTAGTAGCTAATCGCATTATTCCCCAAGAAGTACAAGATCCCTTCTTCAAACGCTGGAAAGAAAATCAAGAGCAATATCGTCAAGAGATTCATGAGAATTTCCTACCTCTGCCTGTTAAAGAAGTACCATTATTTTCTGAGGAAATGTGTGGCTTGGCGGCTTTGGAAAGATTAAAGGAAACTCTCTACAAAGATGAAGACCCTGCTCAAGTCTATTATAAAGAAACGACTATCCGCGTCGTTCAGGAAAAAAATCAATACAGTCTAGAACTGTATTTACCGAATATTCCTAAAAGTCAGATCCAACTTAGTAAAACAGGGGATGAATTAAATATTACCATAGGCAACCATCGCCGTAACCTGGTTTTACCCCAAGCTTTAGCCGCACTCCAGCCAGCAGGTGCGAAGATGGAGGAGGATTACTTGAAAATCCGCTTTGCTGATGGTGCTAGAGTATAATTATACATAAAATAGCATCTGTATCAGTAATAATTGTCTAGGTAAAATATTTTTCTTAGTTTGTACAGACATAATCTACTTGTGTCTGTATTTTTTATTTATCCATAACTAATTTGACTAAATCTTTGTCTATCTGGAAATGTAAATATAAAATTTTTGTAGTACGGGGCGTAATTATATCTTATCATGAAGTAACAGATTAAATGAATGCTGTAATCAAAACATTAAGAAAAAATTAATAAGATTTATTACTCTATAGGGCTGGGCAGTAGTATCACTGTAGACAAAGGTAAAAATAAAATTTCACAATATAGTTAGACTTTATAGTTGAACCTACAATTTTATTACTTTCTTTTATAAAACCAATGAAATACATTCCTAAACTAGATGTGCGGGCAGGTATCACTCAAGAAAGCTTACTGCGCCGCATGACAAACCGCATTCGTCAGTCTTTAGAATTAGAAGACATTATTAAAGCAACAACGGCAGAGGTTCGGGCTTTACTTGGTACTGACCGAGTAATGATTTACCAATTTCATGCTGATGGCAGTGGTGAGGTGGTTGCAGAATCGATCTATGAAGATCACTTACCATCTTTGTTAGGGCTGAATTTTCCAGCTGAAGATATTCCACCCCAAGCGCGAGAATTATTTATTAAGTCCCGTGTGCGTTCTATGGTGAATGTGGATACGGGAGAAATTGGTCAAAGTCCAGTGCGAAACTCAGAGACTGGAGAAATTATTGCTGAGGATATCTGCTATCGTCCTGTAGATTCATGCCATCTAGAATATTTAAAGGCGATGGGGGTGAAATCTTCAGTTGTAGTGCCAATTTTACATCAAGATGCGTTGTGGGGGTTGTTGGTATCCCATCATTCTAAAACCCGTGAGGTGACAGAATATGAACTAGACGCTATGCAGATGGTAGTAGAACAGTTGTCAGTAGCGATCGCTCACAATCATCTTCTCACCGAAGCCCGTGAACAAGCCAAACGGGAAGCAATTATTAACAAAGTTGCCGCACTGCTACATTCCCTACCCACCATTGTCTTACAACCAGCCCTAGAAGCCATAGTAAATGCCTTTAATGGTGTTGGTGGCAGATTATGTATTAGACACGAAGCCTTTAATTTCCAAACTGGTAAATTTAGAAGCCTGGCAGAATGTTTAATTCCTGGCAGTAATTCTGTACAAGTTTATGCTTGTGGACAACAACCAATTATGCCAGAACCAGGTATTTATCCCCTACTAGAACAGTACAACTTCTGGCAAGAACATTATAAATCTGGCATCTATGATATTTGGGCAATTAACGATATCTACCAAGAACCAGGTTTACGAGTTGTGCAACTTGCCTTACAAAATACCAAAATTCGCAGCATTTTAATTATTCCTCTCCACTATCGACAACAATTAGTAGGCTATTTAAGCGTTTTTCGGAATTCCATTGATACAACAACCCTTTGGGCTGGACAATTTGACACTGACCATCGACATATTTATCCTCGTCTTTCCTTTGCTGCTTGGTGTGAATCTAAACAAGGACAACCGCAGATTTGG
>DATGXQ010000425.1:0-13124 GCA_035298905.1 Nostocaceae cyanobacterium
GGATTCAGAATTCAGAATTCAGAATTCAGAATTAAAAAGACTTTAAGAGTCAAGCTGACTGAAATTCTCCAAATATCACTACTATCGATTCCTCTTTTGGTAACTATTCTGGCTCTTGGCTCCTGACTCCTGAATTCTTACGAGAAGATCAACTCTGCTGGGGGTGATTGGGGAAAAATGGAAGGCTATATTAGAGAACGATTAAAACAGAAGGGTACTATGGTTTGGATGTCTGTTCTTCCGTCCTATCCTAGCAACACTAGGCAACGCCCTGATCAAATTGAGGTTAGGTTACAATTTAATCGCTCACCTTTTGAGATTCACTTTAGTATCCCCACTAAATGAGAAGTAGCTATAAGCATAGATGAGAAAGGCTGTGTTTATTCTTGAGTTTTATTACATTCACACACTTGTTAAATACGCTTTTTGGTAAAGGATGATACAATAGAATATCCTTCTATGTGGTCGAAGTGTAACCATGCGGACTCATCAAGGGCTACAAAAGAAAACTTCAGTGCAAAAGGCCATTTTACCCGACCAAGCACTAGCACCAAGACCGTTTGCCGCCCAGCGAAAACCAGCAGAAGACCAGAGGCAGCAGGAAAACAAAGGTTTAGAAAGTACGCTTGGTGAGTTTGCCATTCACAATCCAGATAGAGGGCGATCGCTACCTGTACAACCCAAAAAAGCGATCGAGCGATCGGACGATCAATCTAAAGCGCAACCAGAAAACAAAACTGGACTACCAGATCACCTCAAAGCTGGCATTGAAAACCTCTCTGGTATCCCTCTAGATGATGTCAAAGTTCACCACAACTCCGCCAAACCTGCACAGTTAAATGCCTTAGCCTATGCACAAGGTACAGAAATCCATGTAGCACCAGGGCAAGAACAGCACCTACCCCACGAAGCATGGCACGTAGTACAGCAAAAACAGGGACGAGTAAAGCCAACAGTGCAGATGCGAGGAATGGGAGTCAACAATCAATCATCACTGGAACGAGAGTCAGATGAAATGGGAGCAAAGGCATTGCAAATGCAGCCCCAGCCACAACGGCGGCCTCTCCTCTCCAGAAATGGGGCTACCGTAGCACCCGCGTCAATTCTGCAACTGGAACGCGAGCCAATCTCCAATGATGGACAAAACCTGATCAAGTATGCCAAAGAATATTTCCGCAACCTAGCGCGTCCAACCATCAAAAGAAGTAGGGTTGTTGATGCGGCGAACTATCTTCAAACACAAGCCACAAAATTTAATGCATCTAAAGAGAAAAACCAGGCTTTCCTAGCCCTAATCAATGACTTCAAGTCTAACCTCCATGCCAGCCCAGATGCCAACATTAGGGATGGTGTTAAACAGAAACTTGAAGACCTGAAGGCTGTGATGACCGATGAGGAGCAGAAAAAAACTCAAGCTGCAACCAGAGAAGCAGCTGAAGGAGGTCACGCTTTAGGTCGTCATGGTCCAGAAGTCAGCGATGAACTCTTGAAACGCCGCTTATTCACCGGAGTTGCGCCTGACAACCATCTTTCCCCTGCTCCTGGGGCTAGTTCTCGGTTTAACAGCTATAAAGATGTACTCGAAACCCGTCAACAAGCAGCACAACAACTACAGCAGGCAATTGTAGCTGCACAGGGTAAAGTTCTCCAGTGGTTAGCAACACAACGCCCCGGCTTAGATGCGGCTCATGTAGCATCACAAAATGATGTGCAGAATAAGCAAGTCGCTTTTAACACCGCAAAACAGGCAAAAGACCAATTCCCTGACAAAAGCCAACCAGCATTTCAACAAAAACTTCAGGACTTCAAGGACGCTCAAAAGGAATTAAACACAGCTAAAGAAACTGAAAAGACTAGACTAGATGAAAAGACTCATCCAGGCAAAAACTTCAAACGACTCCTACCAACTCTCACCAAAATTAAGCTCACCATTGGAGACGATGCGGATACAGGAGCTTTGGAAGATAACGTTAAACTGGTAGAAAGCTACTCGATTGTTGTCAATCATAATAAACCTATCGGCTCTGGTTATAAGAGTGATGATGCAGATTTAATTAAATTGCAAGACCTCCTGAATGCAGTAGCTGATCACCCCGACCAAGCCAACCCAACCCCGAAACCATTAGCTGATATTCGGAATGGACTCGCCGCTCTTGGTGTTGGTGGTGACTTGAACGCCTTCGCGGCTTATCTGAACAACCCAGCCAGCCTAACCAACGTCAAGGCCAAAGCTGATAAGGGAGGGAAGATTTATAAAATCGCCCAGGATGCTGGCAACTTGACTAAGAGTTTCACCAACTTTAAACGAGGTGGAGACGGCAAACTCTTCGATAACGCAGACCAACCCCTAGTGATTGACGCTGCTAATTGGGATGCAATTCAGCACTTTCCAGCAGCCAATGACGCAGCCGAAGGTATCCAAGACTAACCAACAGTAATATGTATATGCAGCCTTCCAATAATTGAGGAGATAGAATGAGTTCAAATTGGCTTGAAGCACGGAGCGCAGTGAATGAAGCCTTGGCAGGTCGTCAAACTAGCAAGGCTCTGCGGCTCTTGGCTCCTTGGCTCAACGGTGAAACAGCAGAAAACCAAGCACAAAACTGGTCAGAAACATTTGACTTATTGGCGCGGATCGCTCAGGTGGATTTTGGTGAAGCTATACAGACAAAAGCTCAAGCTGCATCTGAGCAACCTGATAATTCTCAGGTACTTTATAATTTGGGATACGCCTTAATAGATGCCAACCGTCCAGACTTAGCGGTGGCTGCATTGCAGCGAGCATGTGAACGAGACCCCCAAGAGCCAGAGTTTTTAGCAGAGTTGGTAGCAGCTTTAGAATTACAGGGACGCAATCAAGAAGCCGTTCAAGCACTAGAGGCAGCATCAAAGCTGGTGGAATCCAATACCTTACTACTGTACTTGCGGGCTTTCAATGCCTTGATGGTGGCAGACTTGGAGACACCGCAGCAGCTTTTACCGCTTTTACAGCAATCTGAGGACGATCGCTACCTTTTTATGGCTAGACGCATTGAGCGGATGCTCGCTCGTGCCAAGGCAGTACAGCAAATTTCATCTTTGGATCATCATGATCTGCGAGGTTGGCACTTTGTCTTAACAGGAGGGCTGCTACTGCGACTCTCAACTGAACGGTCAGATGGGCGATATGGAGCAACTTGGGACACACCAATAAGAGTTAAAGATAGTTTGCAGCGACTTTTGGCAGTACTGGAAACTTGGAACATATCTGTACCAAAAGTATTGTTTCCATCAGAAAGAAACAGTGAAATTACAGGACTAGCCGCAGCAGCTTTGCTGGACTGTGAAGCAGCAACCTGGTATGGCGAAGATGAGCCGGGTTTATTGGTAGTCTACGACGCTCGCAACCTCATCCCAGAGTTACGGAATATGCTTGTACACCACCGCCCACTCCAGCCCTTGTTTATACAAGCAGCAGAATATACTAAAGAGCAGCCCACTGCACCCGACTTCCTCACCTACTTGTACGATCGCAATACTTCACCTTGGGGGCCGGGTTTTACTCCTGATTTTCAACTGATTGACACCAATGATTTTACTCCCCAGGAACTAGCTCAAAGTGTAGTCACTGCTGAGGATGATAGTAGTACAGATGAATTATCACAATTATTGCGCTTTGCTGAAGCACTGAAGGATTTACCACCGATCGCTCAACCTGCGGCTTTACTCAATGAGGGACAGAGAGAAAGACTTTGGGTAGGTTCACCAGTCCATCTCTAATACCAATTAAAAATTAAAAATTAAAAATGGGAAATGTAGGACTTTATCATTGCAAAATTCTTCAGTCTTAAAATGATGCTCTCGGTCAACAACCATCTTTTAAGGTTAGCAGATATAGCAGTTTTTATGTCAGTGAGGTACAGTATTTCATCGCAAATCATGTAGGGGTGGGGTAGCCCCACCCTCGATAGTATTGTATCAAAAAGAGAACCGCTATAAAAAATATGGTTGATGGAGACAAAATTGAGTATGTTCGACTTGCAGTACATTCTGATTTACCTAACTGGGTACTCTTTACTCATGGTACTTTCATTATTTTTGCAGATGTAACCGATGAGGACGACCTGGAACAACAAGCGATCGATATATTAAGAGAACATGGTGAAGTACGGATTGGTGAATCCTCCGCCGATTTTCAGGTGACTACACTTTCTACAACAGTCGGTTGGGTGGTACGTGGTAATGTTCCTGGCTTATATGTTTATGTGCATCCTACAGAGTTAGACAGCGATGATCCAGACGATTTAGAGGTGGGTTTATTTGCTAGAGTCATCAGACAAACTGATTTTGAAGACCTGGAAGTGCTGCATGTCAACAGGGGATAGAGCGATCGCTTTTAGTTGATATTCACAAATGATTGAGAATAATACCAATTTGCGAAACTCTGCTCAAATACTACGTTTTTAATTTTTAATTTTTAATTTTTAATTACTATTACTATATTTTTCTAACCATAATTGAGCAGCAGATTTTAACTGTGTTCTTTTATCCTCATTTATTCCTTGCGGGTCGAAACGATAAAGATAATGCAATTCAATTACGAATGTCAAATCATCAATTAAAACTGAAGTTTGGTTTTCCTGTTTTAGTCTCTTCACCCAGTTTTTTAAGGATTCTGAAGGATGACGAACTAAACCCAACTCCGTTAATTTTTTCTCAATTAAATAAAATTCTGAATCATTGCCAATTATATCATATTTAGTAATTGGTTGGGTTACTATTTGTTGAGTAGATAAACGACGCATGGGCTTTTTACCAACAAACTGCCGCATCAAAATCAATACTAAAAATAAAATTAGCCACCAATAATTAAATTTCTCAATTAAATATCTTAACCCCCCAGAAACTTTAAAACTCAACAATGACCATAAATCAGTAATAAAAGACCATTGAGAAACATTAGCAGCTTCTATACTTGTCCAATCAGCAGGAGTTGTATCAACAGCTTGCCATCTACCTTTTAAATATACCAAACTCCAAGCATGAGCATGACGACTCCTCACCAAATATTGGTTTTCTAAGGGGCTAAACTCATGAACTGAATACCCTACAGCATAACGAGAAGGAATACCTACAGAACGTAAAAGCAGTGTTGTTGCAGTAGCGAAATATTCACAATGTCCAGACCGAGTTTTAAGTAAAAAAGTTGATAAAGGTGTGGAATAATTATCTTTACCTGCTAGATTTAAGGAATAAGTGAAATTTTGTCGAAAGAATATTTCTACACGCTTTAATATTTCTTCAGGCGGTTTACCTTGAATATCTAATTGGCTGATAATTTGCTTGAGGACTGATTTTTCTTTATTGGCTATTTGCAAATCATCGGCTGTAGGAGGACTATCGAAAGAAAAATTTTGATTAAATTGAATCTGGTAAGAAATTGGCTCAACTTTTCCTTCTACTTTGACTGCACCATATTGGCTTTTCTCCATATTACTAACTGGTAATTGGTCAATTTGAAAAGTTCCGTCTGCCAGTTTTAAAAATCCTTGACCATCATTAAGCGTTGCAGAAATAGTAACTTGAGAGCTATTTTTTGGCTTTTCTCCCAAAATCCAAGTCGTGCCATTATCTTCTGATTTGATTGGAGTAAAATTAGGATTTACTGCCGACCAAAGTCCAGATTGATATTTATTATAAGTAGCTTCTCGCAGTAGTAAAGGAAAATTGTTTGGTGTTTCTGAAGCAACCCGAAAGATAATATTATTTGATTGCTTCAAAATTCCAATTTCACCAATATCGGTTTTTTTCTTAAATGTATCTACTTCTTGTCCGTTATTATTACTTAACCAATTTACTACATTCTCTTCTAAACTCAAATGCAGTTGATGTAGTCCAATTTGTCCGATAAATCCAACACTTCCAGCAGTTAAGATAAAACAAAGCCATATCGCAGGTGAATATCTTTTAGACCGCACAAACCAAAAAGCTAAAGCAGATAAAACAAACATCCCCAAATAAAAGGAGATATTTTGAGTATTAGCAGCACTAGCGGATAAAATACAAAGTACAAAATAGGGATAACTAAGATTGAGGATAAAATGCTTTGCTTCTATTTTGAGAATCTTATTCAGTATGAAAAAATCGCTGGGAATTTCAATATTTTCTTGAGTAGAATATTTTTGAGCAGCCAAAAGCGGAAAAACTATAATTGGTAGCCATTTTAAAAAGGTGTAGATAAAATAAATAGATTGATTAGCAATTAATAAATAAACGATAAAAATTAACGCAATAGTAAAAGATAATTTAGCTATATTTAATAAATCATTATTAGATAAATCCCAGCGCAAAGACCAAAAATGAGAACATTCCAAAATTATAGCCATTGGCAAAGCAAAAAACCATAATCCTGTCTGCCAACCCCAAAAGATTAAAGCAGCACCAAGCAGCAGTTTGGGGATTTTCATATTCGCATTAACTCCTCTTGTATCTTACCTAAGTTTAAAATATGGAAATTGGTTAATTGACTATTTTTTAATTCTTCACCATCTAAATTATCTAATTGATTTTGGGGATTTTGAATGATTAAAACTAAAATATGTATGCCCATTCCCTGAAGATAATTAACTAATTTTTTTCTCTCATTATCCCAACACAGAAATATACAAATACAGCCACTTAACAAAGCAATTCTTTCCAATACTACGGGAATAATAGAATCAAAAGATTTATCCTGACAAGCCACAACAGATGCTAAAATTTCTAACATTCTGTCAGTGTGACTTAATCCTCGACCAAAAGTAAAACAATAAGCTTCATTCCCGACAAACATCAAATCTAATAAAGATTCTTGGGTTTGCACTTCACAAGCTAAAGAAGCAGCAATTGATATCGCTTCTTCTAATATTTCGCTATATTTTTCACTTTGAAAAGTATCTAAAATCAGTGCATGTCTAACAAAAAATTCATCCTGTTCTTCTTTCACAATTGGTTTACCAACTTTAGCCCAACTTTTCCAATGAATTTTTCGCAATGAGTCCCCTGGACGATAATCTCGTAAAGACCTAAATTCCTCTGAGTCACCTACAGATGAAGCTAAAGCAACTCCACCAGATTGATATCTCCTAGAACCTGGAAGTTGAATTGGTGGTAGATGATATAACTTCGGTAGAATTAATAAAGATTGGGGTAAAGAAATAGTTGTACAAGCATGAAAGAGACCAAAAGGATCTGGTTGTGCTACTGTTAAACCAGTGAATCGGACAACACCTCTATGAGTTGGTGTAATTTCACAAATCACTTCTGTTTTACTATTAGGTGGAAGTACTGGTAATTCTATTGTTTTAGTTGTCGCGCACTGTTTTCTAGAAACTAGCCACATCCAGCGATTATATCCTAAAATTATATCTAGAGAATTATGCTGATTTTTGTGAGATGTCAAATTTTCTCGAAATTCTGAAAAGCTGGGACGGGGGTCAGCAAAATTTTCTACCAGTTTTAATCCTGTTTGAATTTTATTAGTTTTATTATAAATAAAAATTCGATATTTTAGCTTTATTCCTACAGTACCAAATTTGGGTAAAAATCGATTACCAGTGAAACGATAACGGGAGAATATACTGTAAATTAATGATATAATTACAATAGATAAAAGAAAAGTAAATATTTGATAAGTGACACTTTGATTAGTATCTAAACCTAAAATTGCTGAGAAAAATAGGCAAGTAAGAACTGCAAAGCCACTGGGAGTAATGCGTCTTTTTAATTTGTATTGAATACTAGAAATAAAGCGAAGTAAACTATAAAGAAAACGTTGCATTTTTTAGGTAAACTTTTATATATAAATCAGCTAGGAACAGGAACAGTTTTGATAATTTCTTCTACAACACTTGCGGCAGTATTACCAGAGAAACGGGCTTGAGGTTCCATTACTAACCGATGGGCTAAAACTGCAACTGCAAGTTCTTGGATATGTTCTGGTGTCACAAATTCATAACCATCAAATAAAGCCAAGGCTTGGGCAATTTTCATTAATGCGATCGATCCTCTGGGACTAGCACCTAACTGTACACCTGGGGCTGTGCGAGTAGCATTCACTATATCTACTAAATAACGTTTTAACTCTGCACTAATTCTAATTTGCTTGACCTGCTGTTTTAATATCATTATGTCTTGAATATCAACACAAGGTTTAATAGTATCAATCGGATGTTTTTCAATTTGGTCAGAAAGTAAATTCACTTCCTCTTCTGGTGAGATGTAACCTAAACTAAATTGCAGCGCAAACCGATCCATTTGGGCTTCTGGTAAGGGGTAAGTTCCTCTTGACTCCACTGGGTTTTGAGTCGCAATCACAAAAAAAGGATCTTTAAGTTTTTTCAAATTTCCATCAGCACTAACTTGAAACTCAGCCATAGCTTCTAATAAAGCAGATTGAGTGCGTGGTGAAGCCCGATTAATTTCATCAGCTAAGACAATGTGCGCGAAAATTGGACCTTCATGAAAATTAAAAGTTCTGTCATTGGGATTAAGTATAGAAACACCCAAAATATCTGAGGGTAAAAGGTCTGGGGTAAACTGAATACGTTTAAAACTCACATCCACAGAAAAAGCTAAGGCTTTTGCTAAGGTAGTTTTTCCAGTTCCAGGGTAATCTTCTAATAAAACATGACCACCACTAGCAAAGGCTGAAAGCAACTTTCTGATAGCTGTTGATTGACCTTTAATCACTTTTTGAATGTTGTCACAAATTTTTTGATAGATTTCTCTACCTGATAAGCCTTTGGTTTTTGGGTTTGCATCATTCATTGTTACTTTAGAGGTTTGATCCCCACCAGAAAAATTTTATCTCTAATACAGCAGGGAACAGGGAACAGGGAACAGGGAACAGGAAGGTTGAAAGTCTCTTAGCATCAGGCTTTGTTCCTAAATTTTGAACCTAATTTACCTGGAATGTGCTGTATTTTTAGTCAATTAGTCCTGTTATTTTTAACAAATATTTGGGCAATATTAATTTAAGTAAATGTATCCGCATGACTCCAGAGTGCTAAGAGCAAATCTGGAGTTTTTTCTGGCTATGTTATCACTAAAATCAGTTTCATTAAGGATTTTTGGACTCAATACTTTTCTGATTGCCCAATAGTAAAATTAGCACTGCTCCCGACATAATACCGCCTAAGCCCCCAAAGATAGCATTAACTAAAACCCACCAACCAGATTGTTTAACAAATCGCCGCAACATAAACCACTGAATAATACCCACTATAGGGCCAACCCAAAACAAGGCATTATAAGGGTTTGTACCACTCAAAAATACAGAGATACAAAAACCTATTGTAGTTCCAGCAATCCACCACTTTTCCGATAAGGGAATTTGCTGTCGTAATACCAATGACTGCATACCGCCGATAGTTGCACCTGCACCCCCCATCATCAGCACTCGACGGAATAGATTTGGCGTACCTGTATGCAAACTCATTTGTACTATGACTGCAACTATCAAAGCCGTTATTAAACCACCGATATTAGCTAATATCCATTGGAAATAAAAGCCAGCACCTATTTGGGGACGGTTGGTTGATACAGGAGTGGGAGGTGATGAGGATACCACTGCTTGGGGTACTTCCTGGCGATACTGGGGGGGTACTGTGGGGGGTGGTGAATAAAGGGGAGGTTCAGAGTTAACAGGCTGAGGTCTGGGAGTATCACCAGTATTGGTAGAGGGCAAAGTGGCTATATATTCGGGTGCTGAGACTTGGGTAGGTGCATAAGCAGCATTATTTAACTGTTGTATGGCAGCTAAAGCTTCGGCTGCTGACTGATAACGCTGCCGAAAGTCATAGCGCACCATCCTATCAAGAATGTCGGCTAATGCGGTACTAACTGGCACTAAGTTCCGCCAAACAATCTCTGCTGTTTCTATATCTTCTTGCAATTGATGGGGCATTAGACCTGTTAATGCTTGTATACCAATCATGCCTACTGCATAAACATCACTACTTAATCTGGGACTACCCCGACTTTGTTCACTAGGCATATAGCCAGCAGTACCGATACCGACAGTCATTTTGGTGACACCTTCACCATTTGTCACCTGGGTGCTGATTTGTTTAACTGCCCCAAAGTCGATTAATACCACCTTGTTATCACTATGGCGACGAATGAGGTTAGGGGGTTTGATATCGCGGTGAATGACTTGATTTTGATGAACAAAGGTTAATGGTTGGAGGATATTTTCTAGTAGGGAAATAACTTCAACTTCATTGAATTTTGTTCCTGGTCTAAGTTCGTCACTAAGGGGATGACCATCGATAAATTGTTGAACTAAAAAGAATTCCTGATTTTCTTCAAAGTGTGCCAGTAGTTGGGGGATTTGGTCATGAGTACCTAGCTTGTGTAGTAGTTGCGCTTCTGCTTCAAATAAACGTCTAGCCACCTGTAGAGTATTGGTATCGGTAGACATTGGTTTAAGTTGTTTAACTACACACTGGGAGTTGTAAAGCTTGGTGTCTTCAGCGATGAATGTTTGACCAAAGCCACCTGCACCGAGAACTCGAATAATTTTATAGCGTCCGTCTAGTAACTGACCCAACATAAAGGCGATCGCTAACGATGAAGAATGTCAGTATTTTAACCTTAGTGCCGTAAATGGCAAAATTCATATCTTTCTTTTAATCATTGTATTTCGTTTATTGCGTTTATGTAATACAATATTAGAATAAAAATCTATAAACACCACCATGCAAACCACCATTTCTAGCCGAGACCTAGCTTTAGAGCCATTATCAGCTCCTGACACAGAAACCGAAAAAATTGTACTATTAAGTAGTGTTTTACAGATAGCAAACATAGAGTTAGCATCTGATAGAGTAAAATTAGTAATAGATACTACAGAAATTACTTTACCTCAATCAGTGTATCAAGCTTTGTCGCATATTGTAAATTTAATGGCATCAGGTAAAGCTGTATCAATAATTTACTACAGTCACGAACTCACAACACAACAAGCAGCTGATTTACTAAACGTATCACGCCCCTATTTAATTAAACTCTTAGAACAGGGTGAAATTCCCTACAACACGGTAGGGACACATAGACGTGTACCCTTTGACGAGTTAATGAAGTATAAAAAACAACGAGATACTAAACGTAGTGAACTTTTACAACAACTAATTGAATTGACTGAAGAAGAAGGTTTGTATGAAGATGAAGCCTAGTTAAAACTTGTAGATAAATATGCTTAAAGTTGTATTGGATGCCTGTGTTTTGTTTCCAATGTATTTACGGGATACTCTGCTTTCTACAGCTGAAGCTGGTCTATATATGCCCTATTGGTCCCAAAAAATTTTAGATGAAGCAATGAGAAATCTTGTTGTTAGAGGTAAAACCTCTGTTGAAAAAGCAAAAACTTTAGAAGAGGTGATAAAAGCAGCTTTTCCTGAATCAATGTTAGAAGTCCCTACTGAAGTTGAAGCAGCAATGACAAATCACCCTAAAGATCGTCATGTACTAGCAGCTGCGGTAATCGCTCAAGCTGATATTATTGTTACCAATGATATTAAAGGTTTTAATACACCTCTAAGCATCAGAGATATTTCACCAGATGATTTTCTCTGCGACTTATATGATGCGAATGCATATAAAATGATTGAAGTAATATATCAACAGGCGCACAAGTATAAAAGAAGTCCAAGAACTTATGAGGATCTCTGTGACTTACTGAGTAAACAAACACCAAAATTTTCTGAGAAGCTTTTGACACTATAGTATAGAAAAATACTGAAATTTAAGCTACTGAAAAATTCTGTAGCAAATGGAAAAAAGGTAAAGTCAGGATTAGGTTAGAATTCATACCAGACGATGTAGAATCACCTTTGGATGACTTACGATCGCAACTAAATCCAGAATAGATAAATATTCATCGCCTTTTCAATGCCCTATATTTTCACAGGTAGGATAAAAATTCACCGCAAAATGTTAAATCTAGTAACGTCGAGTGGTGAGGAATCAAGGTGAAAGCACAGGTATTTAGAGGCGTAAATCAACTTTCCTATGAAGATATCCCTGTCCCGACTCTGGAACCGGATGAGGTGCTGGTACAGGTGCGAGTAGTTGGGTTGTGTCAGTCGGATATTAAAAAAATTCGTTATCCTTTATACGAACCGCCGCGCATTTTTGGCCATGAAACTGCGGGAACGATCGCATCTATAGGTTCTGAGGTGACTGGCTGGCAAGTAGGTGATAGGGTGGCAGTAATGCACCATATTCCTTGTATGCGTTGCGCTTATTGTCTGAATGAAAATTATTCCATGTGCGATGTCTACAAAAATATTTCCACTACCGCCGGTTTTAACGCCAGTGGGGGCGGTTTTGCGGAGTTTGTGAAAGTTCCAGGGCATATTGTCCGCAATGGGGGTTTAATTCCCATTCCTGATGATATTACTTTTGAAGAAGCCAGTTTTGTAGAACCGACGAATTGCTGTTTAAAAGCAGTGAAAAAAGCCCAAATTGCACCGGGACAAACAGTATTAATTACCGGTGCAGGTCCGATCGGCTTAATGTTTATTATGCTGGTGAAGTATTTTGGCGGGAGAGCGATCGCTACTGATTTACTTCCCTCTAGAATTGAAAAAGCTTTAGAAGTAGGTGCAGAAGCGGCTTTTGATGCCCGTGACCCTAATTTACCCGCAAAAATTCAAGCTATCACTGGCGGTTTGGGTGTAGATGTCACACTGTTAGCCGTTCCTAGTGAGAAGGCTTTTACCCAAGCTTTAGACTGTACCCGCAAAGGTGGGAAGATTCTGTTTTTTGCTGAGTTTCCTGACGAGGTGGAAATACCTGTTAATCCTAATATTCTGTATCGGCGGGAAATTGATTTAATGGGTAGTTATAGCTCATCCTATCGCCTACAAAGTTTATCGGCCGATATCGTCTTTAATCGCCGCATAGATGTAAATGCACTGATTAGCGATCGCATTCCCTTACAAAATTTATCAGATGCCGTAGAAAAAGCGGTCAAGCCCACGGCGGAGACTTATAAGATTTTGATTTACCCGTAGGTTGAGAGGGGAGACGCGGGGAGGGGAGAGGGGAGGCCCAGGTGCGCCAGCGGCTCGCGGCCGAGCTCGAGCAACAGCGCGACGCCC
>DATGXQ010000426.1:0-21233 GCA_035298905.1 Nostocaceae cyanobacterium
GGGAGATGGGGAGATGGGGAGATGGGGAGATGGGGAGATGGGGAGAATCTTTTTGTCTTTCTTTCTCCGCGTCAGAGCGTCCCCGTGTCTCCGCGTCCCTTTCCTCCTGCCCCCATCCGCAACTTTTTATCCCGAACAACCTTTTATTGCCTGTAAAGTGCTAAAATTGCAGATTGTGACTTTTTATGAATGTTGACTAGGAGAAAAGCAGTATGCAGAGGACGCTTGGAGGAACTTGCCGTAAGAGAAAGAGAACTTCTGGTTTTCGGGCTAGAATGCGGACACCAGACGGCAGAAACGTAATCAGAGCCAGAAGAAAGAGAGGACGTTATCGTTTAAGCGTTTAAGGCATCCAGCAAAGGGCAGATGTGGCTTTGCCAAAAGCAAATCGACTTAAATCGCGTTATGATTTTCAGGCAGTTTTCCGGGAAGGGATTCGGCGACATAGTTCTCATTTCACTTTGAGAGCTTTAAAACCTCCAGTTTCAACACAACCTTCTTTGGATACTGCCGTCGAAAATGTCAATCTTGCTAGTACAAATCCGGCAAGCACAAAAATTGGGATTTCCATCAGTACCAAAGTCAGCAAGCGATCGGTAGTTCGCAACCGCATTAAACGGCAAATATCGGCAGCCTTACATCAGTTATTGCCGAAATTAGCTCCAGGGTGGCGGTTAGTGATAGTTGTCAAACCAACAGCAGCAGAATCTAAGTGCGGAAGCCAACAATTTCTGCAAGAATTAGAGCAGTTGTTGGCACAAACTGAGGTATTTCATGGGCATTCGTGAAGAAGTTTATTATGAAGGTGGCCCCCACATTGGAGATTTAATTCTCAATATCCTGATTGGGCTAACCGTAGTTGGTTTACCATTGACAATTGGAGCGATCGTCAGAGCATTGTGGCTACGCTTCCGCATTACAGACCGCCGGATTTCTGTGATGGGTGGTTGGTTAGGACGCGATCGCTCTGATGTTATTTACTCAGAAATCACCAAAGTCGTAAAAGTTCCGCGTGGTCTGGGTTTTTGGGGTGATATGGTGATTACCTTAAAAAATGGCGATCGATTAGAAATGCGTGCAGTACCCAATTTTCGAGCAGTATACGACTATATCAACGAAAGAATTACAGCTAAAAATCCCCAATTTAGTCGTGCTAACTAAGAGGGGAGACGCGGTGAGGGGAGAGGGGAGAATGAAGAGAGGGGAGACAGGGAGAAGGGAGAGGGGAGAAATAAGAGTCTTTTTCTGTCCCCGCGTCCCCGTGTCCCCGCGTCCCCGTGTCTCCTCGTCCCCGCGTCTCTGCCTCTCCCCCCCATACGGCTATCCGTAGCCAAAGAAAGTCGCAGGGGAATCGTGATTTAGATAAATTAGATTCAGTTCAGTTTACAGTATCTCAGGTTGAATTCAGAATAATGGATTTTGGTATCGGGTTTCTCTCGAACAACGTGATGCTGCCAATCATAGACCTATTCTATGGGGTTATTCCTAGCTATGGTTTGGCGATCGTTGCCCTCACATTGATAGTCCGCTTTGCGCTCTATCCCCTGAGTGCTGGTTCTATTCGCAATATGCGGCGGATGCGAATTGTCCAACCTCTGATGCAAAAGCGGATGCAAGAAATTAAAGAACGCTTTAAAGATGATCCGCAAAAGCAGCAAGAGGAAATGATGAACGTGCAAAGGGAATTTGGTAATCCTTTGGCCGGATGTTTACCTCTACTGCTGCAAATGCCAGTGTTATTAGCACTGTTTGCCACTTTGCGCGGTTCACCTTTTGCTGGTGTTAACTACTCCGTTAACTTGCAAATCTTCCCCGCAGAACAAATCGAGCGTATCCAACCCCAAGCCTTTGCTACTACTCCCCAAAATATCTACATTGCTGATGGGGAACATACCAAAATTGCTGCGATTCTGCCTGGTGGTAACAAATTAGCTGTGGGTGAACAAACCAAAATTCTCTATCAGACAACAGAAGGTAAACCCTTTGCTGCACTGGTGGCAGATCACCCAGAATCTAAGCTCACACCAGAATGGAAAATTATTAAAGGGGAAGACCGGATTAAAATTGACGCTGAAGGCAATATAGAAGCCTTGCAACCCGGAGATGTCACCATTCAAGGCACAATTCCCGGACTGGCAGCTGATAAAGGTTTTCTCTTTATCGATGCTTTAGGTAGAGTTGGTGCAGTAGACCCCGACGGTAAAGTACATTGGGATATTGTCGGCATGGTAGTTTTATTTGGTTTGACGCTGTATGTCAGCCAAGTGTTATCCGGGCAAAATTCCAGTGGTGGCAACCCACAACAAGACACAGTGAATAAAATCACCCCTGTAATTTTTTCTGGGATGTTTTTATTCTTCCCCTTGCCGGCTGGGGTGTTGATGTACATGGTAATTGGGAATATTTTCCAAACCCTGCAAACCTATCTACTCTCCCGTGAACCATTACCAGAAGAACTACAAAAAATTGTAGACGCACAGGAGAAAGCCACCCAAAGCGCGGATGCCAAATCCTTGCCTTTTGAACCAAAAAGTTCTAAGAAAAAAGCTGCGGGGTAAGTTATGAGCAAGATTACCATGCAGCGCGGAGAACAATGGTTAAAGAAGTTGCTGCAACTATCTGGTGTAGATACTGAAGTGACAGCAGAACTAGAAGCTCTTCCCTCATTGAGTGATGACATTCCAGAAGGAGATAGCTACTGGTTAACCATTGATGAAACCAATTTAACACCAGAGCAAATCAGGGTTTTAATTGGTACTGATGGTTCTGTCTTAGATGCTATTCAGTATTTGGCTAACTCGGTGTTGAACTTGCACCAAGAACCAGAAGAGCAAGCATCCTATACCATTGAGTTAGACGGCTATCGGGTGAGAAGACAAGCAGAAATTCGCTCTTTAGCAGAAGCAGCCGCCAATGAAGTGCGTTTTTCTGGTCGAGAGGTGGAAATCAAATCCCTCAGTTCTGCGGAACGCCGACAAATACACACCTTTCTTAAAGACTTCCCCGATTTAGAGACATTTAGCCGAGGTAAAGAACCCCATCGTCATTTAGTTGTCCGTCCGGCTTATTTGGCATAGCAAATGCTTGAGTGTCTGGCCTCTAACGGCTAAACTAGAAGATGTTTATCAGCGAAATTGCTGATAATAACCATAAATTCTCGGTGAGGTCATCTCACAAATCCTATGGACGCGATTTTTATTCCGCAGCTAACCAAAGCCCCGGAGCGGACAGAGGAAATTCAAGTAAAAGAGTTTCTGCCTGGCCTGGAGACTTTAACCCCTGTACGTGGACGTGTAAGCGTCAAACATCAGGGTAATTTTTTGGAAGTATCGGCTCAGGCAGAAGCAATTATCACTTGTACCTGTAACCGTTGTTTGCAACAATATAATCACCGTGTGGTGGTGAATACACAGGAAATCATTTGGTTAGATGAAGCAGCAGGTCAAGAAGAAGACTTGCCTTTAGAGAGAGAAGTAGCAGTAGAAGATTTAGTAGAAACTCTGTCACCAAATGGATATTTTTATCCCAGTGAATGGCTGTACGAGCAGATGTGTCTAGAACTGCCACAGCGCCAGTTATGCGACTTGAACTGTCCTGGTATTTTAGCCACCGTCGATAATGGGAGTACAGAAAAGCAAGTAGATAAGCGTTGGTCGTCTTTGGAGGCGCTGAAAAAGCAATTTTCCGAGTAGTGAGAAAATGATCTCAATTGTTCTAGTTGGTGCGTAGGGACATGGCAATGCCATGTCCTTATCTGTTTGTTACCCCGGTAAAAATGCTTGTAATGTTCATTTCCGTCTTCTGAACACCAATTTTCGTGTGCGGAACACCAATTTTCATGTTCTAAGCATAAACATTCTACCTTTGAGGTGCAACTTTCTACCTTTTAGCTCGGAGTTTCAAGCTTTTAGCTCGGAGTTCCAAGCTTTTAGCTCGGAGTTTCAAGCTTTTTGCTCGGAATGTCGAGCTTTGAGGTGAAGTTTTCGTCCTGTTGAGCTTGAAGTTCCGAGCTTTAGGGTCGAAGTGTCGAGCTTTAGGGTCGAAGTTCCGAGCTTTAGGGTCGAAGTTTCAAGTTCAGAACTCCAAGCGTCAACTGTCAACCATCATTTTTAATATTAGCTAGTAGTGTGGTAAGCCTCAATTTGTGTATTAAGTACCTGGTCAAAAATAATTACCTAAGCAACCCGGAAGATGAATATTTAACGCAGATGGACGCAGACGGATAGTTAACATCCTTGTAAGTCATTTACCAGGACTTAGTAAGGTGCGTTCCCTAACGCACCAACGATCGCTCATGTGGTCTTTTCTGTTGTTATACCAAATCCTGTCTTATTACCCCCCTTATAAATTAGTCTGCGTAGGCAGACTTCGTTCTGGTAGCCGCGACTTCCAGTCGTTAGGGCAAAAGAGGGATTTGAAATGAGGATTTAGTATAATTAGTTGTTGGCATTGTTATTTTTATGTGACAGACAGTTATGTTGTATATCCAGGCTTTACAGCGTTTTTCATATCAGTTTCGTTTTGATGCCTTAAAGCAAAAGGACATAGCAATGCTATGTCCCTACATAATATCTTTATTTTTAATCAATTTGTTAGACTTGAGCCTCATTTAAATTCTATGCGTAATCTTTGTATTAGATTGAGTATATTTAATTCTTCTTCGATTTTTTTCTGATATGGTTCTTTATTTAATTCATTTCCTTTTATATCAATTAAAATTGAATCTCGGTTTGAAAATAAAGTTAAGTAATCACCATCATCAGATAACAAATAGTCTATGCAAATTCCTTCTTTTTCAGCGTTATTGCTAGATTTAGTATAAGGAACTGCATTGATACGTTTTGGCAATGCTTTTTTCGTTAAAAGTTCTTCAATGAATAAAGGTGCTGATTGGGTAATTTCTTGATGTTTATACTTATCTGTAAATTTATTTAATCTAGAAATGTAATTATATAATTCAGCTTTTTTATCATATTGTATGGGTAAAATAATAAAACCGTTTGAAGCTTCTTTCTTAATTCTTTCTAAAGGAACGCTTGCGTTATAAGGTGTTAGTAATATTCCTTGATATTTAATTTTTAGTTTCGTGGTTAAATGTTTATCAATTTCATTTTTTAAATAGTCTCTAAAAGTTAATATTTGTTCAATTCCATTATCATTAGAGTTACGATTTGTACCTTTCATTTCAATAATAGTACAGATACACAAGTTTTCATTAATATAAAGAGACATATAATCTGGTCGTTTCAAAGCTTGCTCTCTTATCAAAGGATCATCTCTTCTATCTATTCCAAACAAAATACATAAACATTTATCCTGACAATCTACAGTTATACGAAATGCTACTCCGCTTTCTTGAGGAGCAATTCTTTCTGGGAGAGTACAAAATATTAGTAGATTTTCTAGAAAATTAAAGTTGTGCCAGTCAAGTTTTTTATTATTTTCTTTGTCTTGTAAAATTCGAGCAATTTCATTCGTCGGTTTCTTCGACTTCTTCTGTTTGTTCTTGCCCTGCTTCATAAATTTCAAAATATTTTTGTTGAATATCTACTGAAACGTCGCTTAATGTATCCCATCTAATACCATAATCTGGATCATTTAAGGAGACTAATTTATTATCTTTCATTTCATAAGCACTAACTTGATCTATTGGTAAAAATGCTCTCTTATCTTTGAGATAGAGAGATAATGATTGACGTTCCAACATTTCAGGATTTTCATGATTACCATTAACTAAATTATTCAAATGAGACATTATGTAGGGACTATGTGTTGTGAGTAAAACTCTGACACCAAGATTTACAAGAATAGATAAAGCTTCTAAAAGCTTTGCTTGTGATTCTGGGTGCAAGTTCATTTCAGGTTCATCTATTACTAGAAAATCTCCTTTACTAGCACGAAATCTTAAATACAAAAGTAATGGAGCAAGTTGCTTAATAGATGATGAAGCATTATATAAATCTATCTCTAGATTTTCATTAACTTCAATCTTAATCTCTTTTCCACCCAGTCTAGTATAGTTTAATTTAACTTTGTTACTATTTTGTATTTCTTTTTCAATCTTATTTGCTAAGTTCCAAAATTCATTATTTCCAATAGAAATAATTTTCGTTGTTTCCTGAAGTTCTACTTCAGTTAAAAAATCTAAAAAATCTTCTACTGGGTGTGGATAGTGTATATCACCTTCTGCTTTTATGAAATCAATTTCTTTTTCGTAATTGCTGCTTGCAAATAGTTCTCTTTGAGTGTTTTTAAGAATTTTATATCTTCTGTATGCTAGTATTTTATATGTATTAATAAAAGCATTCCTTTCAGCAGGTAAAAGAAATATTTTAGAAAAAAGTATCTGCTTTACACCTCTTATAAACCATATTTCTGGCTTTTGTTTAATATGTTTAATAAATATAGCTTCTGTAAAAGTTCCCGTTTTACTTTCTTCATCATTTATAGGTATAAATTCAAAAATAATAATATTATCCTGGCGATGAAGTTTTAGATTAATTCTATCAGTTAAAGGAAAAATCTTTCCTTGAATCAATTCATTAATACTTTTTTCTACTTCTTGGCGAGAAATTAAAAATTTAAATGATGTATTTGAGAAAAGTTTACGACTAGAATCCTGAAAAAATGATTCCAAAGCTCTACCTTGAAATTTCTTTGCTGTCTCTTCAATATTTTTAATAAAGAAATCCAATAAATTATCATCTATTGTCAGTGACCAACTATCTTTTTCTCTTTTTTTAAATCCTAATTTATCAACTTCTTTACTATCAAGAGATGGAATCACACTAGCCAGTTGCCACAAGCCATAAACGGAGTAAGCAATATAAGTTTTATTTGAGTTATTGGGACCGATAATTACTGTCAGAGGACGCAAGTCTAACTCTGTTTCCTTAATAGTTCCTAAGTTTGAGAATTTGATTTTCATTTTGCGTCTATACTCCAGTTAAAGTATTATTTAGCACATTTCACTAGGATTGTCTAGTGATTTTAGTGTAAAGCTAACCTAACATACTGCTATCAATTAACAAATCCACCATCCTTGAGATAACGAAAAAATAAAATTTCTTCCTCCTCTGTGTTCCTCTGCGCTTACCTCAGCGTTCCTCAGCGTTAAAAAAACATAACCCCCCTTCGCAGGTGAAGAGGGGTGGAGTTAGTCAAAATGCTCACAGCCGAAGAGAATCAGCACCTTTTAATAAGCGTCTTGTAACTCGTAGAAATCAGGTGAGATGTAATCCTTACGTAATGGCCAGCCTACCCAATCTTCTGGCATCAAAATCCGCTTGAGGTTGGGATGTCCTTCATAGACGATGCCGAACATATCGTAGGATTCGCGTTCTTGCCAGTCGGCGGTTTTCCAAATCCAATAAACTGAAGGTACACGGGGATTTTCTCTCGGTAAAAATACCTTTACCCGCACTTCTTCTGGTTTATCTGCATTATCGCCAACTTTAATTAGGTGATAAATGCTCACCAAATCTTGTCCGGGGCCTAAGTCAGCACCGCCTTGGAATTGGAGATAATTAAATCCGTAGGCGTATAAGGCTGTAGCTGTGGGTAATAAAAACTCGGCGGCTACCTTGATGATTTCTACACCGTTGACATCGGGTGCTAGAGACTCGTGTTCAAAGCCATTTTCCGTTAACCACTGGGAAATTTTACCAGCTTGAACGATCGCCTCTTCTTTTGCGACTATCTTAGATTCTTCAGCCACGCTCTTTTCCCTCCTTCTCGGTCTTTTCGGTTAACAGCGCTGGGGGAACTGGCATCCCGATCGCTTCTGTCAATTCTTTGGGTGGGGTAGTGCGGGTGTCTGATTGTAAATACTTACCAGTTAAAATCTCATCAACTGGTTTCATATTGTGGGTGGTGCTATAAAAACGGTGGGTCTGCTTGATTTGTCCCCGCTCTTGCATCGAATCGTTTGCAATTTTCTTCCGCAATTTAATAATTGCATCAATAATTGCTTCGGGACGAGGAGGACAACCGGGTAAGTACACATCTACAGGAATTAGCTTATCAACACCCCGTACTGCTGTAGGAGAGTCAACGCTAAACATCCCACCAGTAATTGTACAAGCGCCCATAGCAATTACATATTTCGGTTCGGGCATTTGCTCATAAAGACGCACCAATTGAGGGGCCATCTTCATGGTAATTGTCCCAGCAGTAATGATTAAATCTGCTTGACGGGGGCTAGAACGGGGAATGAGTCCAAAGCGATCGAAGTCAAAACGCGAACCGATTAAAGCCGCAAATTCAATAAAACAGCAAGCTGTACCAAACAGCAAAGGCCACAAACTAGATAGCCGGGCCCAGTTGTAAAGATCATCAACAGTAGTGAGAATTACATTCTCAGATAGGTCTTGAGTAACGGTTGGCCGCTCAATGGGGTTGATGATTTTTTCTTGACTTTGGGTAGTGAGATTACTATTCACGACCATTCCAATGCTCCTTTACGCCATGCGTAAACTAGGGCGACTACAAGAATTGCAATAAAAATTAGGGCTTCAATAAATGCCAACAAGCCCAATTTGTGGAAAGCTACCGCCCAAGGGTAGAGGAAAACTGTTTCTACGTCAAACACGACGAAAACCAGTGCAAACATGTAGTAGCGAATATTAAACTGAATCCACGCACCGCCGATAGGTTCCATGCCAGATTCATAGGTGGTACGTCGCTCTAGGCTGTTACCACTAGGTCTGAGGAGCTTGGACGCTGAAAGCGCAAGGGCTGGGACTAGGCTACAGATTATGAGAAAGCCTAGAAGGTACTCGTAACCGCTAAGGACAAACACAATGAATTTCTACCGCTAATGGAGTAAATGAGGCTGTAACTTTCTTTTACATTATATCTATTAGGCTTGTCTGAAATCTGGGAAACAGACGGCTTGCAGCTATTTAATTCGTTTTTGTTGACGATAGAAAAGTCTAACAATTATGTCATAATTTTTAACGTATATTTAAGATTTCCCCTCTGGGAGACACAACTATGAGCGAACAAGCCGAACAAGCTGTTGAGACTCCAGTGCTAGACCGCTATGAGTGTCGCGCCTGCGGTTATGTTTATGAACCTTTGAAGGGGGACGATAAACATGATATCCCTGCGGGTACGCTGTTTTCAGATTTGCCTGTAAATTGGCGCTGTCCTGTTTGTACTGCTAAAAAGGCAGCTTTTGTGAGCATCGGTCCTGCGGGTACTGCATCTGGTTTCTCAGAAAACTTAAATTATGGTCTGGGAGTTAATAAGCTGACTCCGTCCCAAAAAAATATTTTGATCTTCAGTGCTTTAGGGCTGGGCTTTTTGTTTTTTATCAGTCTTTACGCTTTACAATGATACCCGTTCTCTTTTTTACCGAGTCGATCAGGGAAAAATGACCCTTATGTGAGGGTTAGAGCGGAACATTGACAAAAACTTAAACAAAATTAAGAAGAAACTTAGTAATACTGATGCACGCAATTTTCAGAAAGTGGCAAGGATTTTTTGCTGCGTTGATGGTAGCTCTTGTCTGTATAGGGTGTAGTAATGTTCCCTCTACTAGCTTTAATCCCTGGCAAGTGATTACTGTGCCAAGTAATGAGAAGCTGTTGGATATTGCTTTTACTGCTAATCCGCAGCATGGTTATTTGGTGGGTAGTAATGCAACTTTGCTAGAAACAACTGATGGTGGAGATACTTGGAAACCAATTCAATTACAACTGGATGACCCGAAGTATCGTTTTAATGCCATCAGTTTTTCTGGTCAAGAAGGCTGGATTGTCGGTGAGCCTGGTTTGTTACTGCATACCACTGATGAGGGTAAATCTTGGTCACGGATTCCTTTGAATCAAAAGTTACCAGGAAGTCCGATTTCTATTGCGGCTTTAGGTGACAATAAAGCAGAAATGGCTACAGATGTGGGTGCTATCTATTTAACTACTGATGGTGGTTTAAACTGGAAAGCGCAAGTAGAAACTGCTGTAGGTGTAGTCCGAAACTTAGAGCGATCGCTCGATGGGAAGTACATCGCTGTTTCAGCTAAGGGTAGTTTTTACTCTATCTGGGAACCAGGACAAGAAGCTTGGGTTCCCCATAACCGCAATAGTTCCCGGCGCTTAGAAAATATGGGCTTTACTGAAAATGGCCAACTGTGGCTATTAGCTAGAGGTGGTCAAGTGCAGTTTAGCGACCCCACTAAACCTGATGAATGGTTAGATGTAGAATATCCAGAACTTTCTACCAGTTGGGGTTTACTAGATTTAGCTTTTCGCACCCCCAACGAAATTTGGGTGAGTGGTGGTAGCGGTAACTTGCTACGCAGTGCTGACGGTGGGAAAACTTGGGAAAAAGACCGTGATGTGGAAAATGTCGCAGCTAATTTTTACAAGATCGTCTTTTTTAACCCCAACCAAGGTTTTATCATTGGCGATCGCGGTGTGTTGCTCAAATATAACTCTAACGCTCAACAAGCAACCTAGTTGCGGAGGTGGGGAGATGGGGAGATGGGGAGACACGGTGAGGGGAGAAAAAAAGAGAAATTTGGAACTAAAGCCAAAAAACAAAGGTTTCAACTCGGAAATTTTTGTGATGAGAGTGACACTTACTTCTCTCCTCTCTTCATTCCTTATTCTTCTGTCTCCCCTCTCCACTCTGGAGCGTCCCCGCGTCTTCTTCCCCAATCCCTAATTTCTGAGAACAACATTTCAAGTTGTAACTCTTTCTAAACTTTGTAGGATAATAAACTCAATAGTTGTCATTGTGAAGGTAGTGATTTAGATGGCAGGTACTACAGGAGAACGTCCGTTTTCGGACATCATTACCAGTATTCGTTACTGGGTAATTCACAGCATCACCATACCCGCTTTGTTTATTGCTGGGTGGCTATTTGTTAGCACTGGGTTGGCTTACGATGCGTTTGGCACACCCCGTCCTGACCAGTATTACACCCAAACACGGCAAGAACTGCCTATCGTCAAAAACCGTTTTGAAGCGAAGAAACAAGTAGAATCATTTATTGCAAAGTAGTTTGAGATCATGACTAGCGGCAACAATATCAATCAACCTGTTACCTATCCTATTTTTACAGTGCGCTGGTTAGCGGTTCATACCCTAGCTGTACCCACTGTGTTCTTTTTAGGCGCGATCGCCGCCATGCAGTTTATTCAACGCTAGGAGCGAACTATGGAAAGATCACCCAATCCTAATAATCAACCAGTTGAATTAAACCGTACTTCTTTGTACTTGGGATTACTGCTGGTTTTTGTGTTAGGAATTCTGTTTTCCAGTTACTTCTTTAACTAACTGGAATAGCTCTAATTAATTTTTGCTGATTAAATCCAAGTTGATTTGTTATTAAGGGAGGAGAAAACTGTGTCTGGAAGTGGGAGAATTCCTTTGTGGATCGTGGCCACAGTCGCTGGCTTGGGTGTAATTACCGTTTTAGGTATTTTCTTCTACGGTGCTTACGCTGGTATTGGTTCTTCTGTTTGATGCTAGTTTGCACAAAATAGCATTTGTTTACAAATAGAACTGAAGTAGCCGCCTGTCTCTAGCAGATAGGCGGTATTAATTCAAAATTCAAAATTCAAAATTCAAAATTCAATATCGGGTATTTTTATACTCACATTCCGTATGTCAATTTGTAATATACTATGTATTATGTAATGAAAGTCGTTTTATAGACTTAATTTTATGTATTAGTATTTAATTTGTGGTTTTCTAGGGACATCATCAGAAACTCAGTCAAAGTATCACTACTATATTACATCATGAAGTGCGGAAAGTCGGTTAAATCTCAGTAAAATTTACCAGGCAGAAGTTATTTCAACTTATTAGGGAATAGGGAATTGGTAAAAAGTATAGCCACCAATTACCAATTCCTTACTCCCCATACCCTAATTAGGCAATATCTTCGCGTTCAATGTACAGGAATAAAAACGCGAAGATAGCAGATGGGAGAACTAAACCAGTCAAGGGAACAAAGATAGAGGGAATAAAGGAAGAATAAGCCAAAATGGAAGGTAAAAATGAGCCTGACATAGTATAAAGTCCTGTGAGCTAACACTACAATTCAAAATGAGCTTACTGCAAAATTCTGACCAATTTGGCAAATTCTAAAGATTTTTAACACTAGCGTTTACAAACCTAAAATTTCATCAGGATTCATTACAGGTAAGTCAGGAGGAACTACAGTCTTGACAATTGTCACTTTATGACTTTCCTGTTTAGTAGTTATATTGAGTGCGATCGCTTCTAAACGAATCTCTAAACAGCCAAAGGGAACTCTTAACTGTGTTGTACCTTCCCAACCCCCCAAGGTATTAGGTAGTAAATCTGTCAGCAAATGAGGCCCATCTAACAAGGCACGAGTTTGGTAATCCTCAACCCATAATTTTACAACTACTGGTGTAGCTACTGCTGGCAACTCTACTTTTACTCTGACAGA
This sequence comes from Nostocaceae cyanobacterium, assembly GCA_035298905.1. Classification (GTDB taxonomy): domain Bacteria; phylum Cyanobacteriota; class Cyanobacteriia; order Cyanobacteriales; family Nostocaceae; genus DATGXB01. The sequence continues at coordinate 12,428 of DATGXQ010000426.1, forward strand.
TGTACCAGCCACTAGCTCCCCATTTGGTAAAGATAGTTGAGGAGTTGGTAAAGCTTCTAACAAAGGTGAAGATACATCTACTGTTGGCTGTGCTTGTGTTTCCAAGACAGGAGCGTTATAGGTCTCCGTTTCTAATTCAAAGTATGTATCATCTATTACTATTTCTTGATTTGACCAAATAGGCTGTGTTTCTATCAATATGGTTGGTTCTGGTTCAATCTCTGGTTCTACTTCTGGTTCAATCTCTGTTTGTACCTCGATTTCTGGTTCTAACTCTGTTTTGAGTTCAATTTCTGACTCTAGCTCTGTTTTTACCTCGATTTCTGGCTCTAACTCTGTTTTTACCTCAATCTCGGAAGAGATATCAAAATCAGTGGAACTGTTTGTGTTGAAGTCTTCCTCTGCTTCTTTCGGTTTCTCTGCTGCTCTTACTTCCCCTACTGCCTCTATTTCCTCAATTTCAGGGACAGAGTAACCTTGACTTTCCCACCATTTTCTCAGTAGAGGTGAAGTGATGAGAGTTTGGGAGTCGATTGATTCCTTTATTGGGAGAGTTGGGGTAGCTGGTTGTTCTGTAACTGCTGTGAAATCTGGAGTGACGGGGGAATCTGCGGTAACTGCTTGGTTGACAACTTCCGTCTGGGAGGGTGGTTGATTCTGCTGTAATTTTGGCTTTTTCTGAGGAGAGGCGATCGCAGGTAGTTGTATAGAATTTACTGATGTCGGTTTAGTTTGTATCTTTTTTAAGTAAGGTAGAGTGGTTTGCTGTTTTGCAGTTTGTCGCTGTTTAATTACCAGTTTTTCTAAATCAATAGCAGTAATCGGCCGGGTTTTCTGGCTAGTATCGGCTACTGATTCTCCAACAGCACCATTAGCAGCAGACTTTTTTTTCTTGAGTGGTAATTTTGGTAACTGTGGTGAATATTCGTTACCAGATTCCCACTCTTGAGCATGAATACGCGGTGGTAAGGGTGGGTTAGCAGATGGTTTGGATGGGGAGAACTGGCTAAATTGGGGCTTTTTGGCAATATTAAATAATTCTAAACCTAGTCTACTGGATACTGGTTGTTTATTGGTGACATTACTAGCAGTAAAAGCTTCTAAGTTACTAGCTTGGTCTGTGGTAATGGCTAATAATTCTGTAAAATCGGCAGTAATAGTAAAAGTATGACTAGCTAAGAGCATCACTTGCTCTACATCAGCAATGGTGAAACTCCCACCTTCGGCGATCGCTCCATATAAAGTGATATCTGCTAAAATCAGCTTCGATTGGCAATGAGCAGGAATATGTATAGTTGTACTGAACTCTAAGGGCAAAATATCATCTGCTAAAGGCTGCTTAATCTGAGTTAAGATTTCCGACTCTAGGGGAGAGCGTAACTCAACTACTAACTGCATATCACATAGTATTTTACCAGTAAATTTCTGTACTACTGCTTTTTTACTGGGCAGTTCTACAGAGCCATGAATTGTTAAAGTTTCTCCCCAGTGGGCAATATAAGTATCTTGAGCAAGATTAAATTTTAGGGGTGGTGCTGGTGGTGGTGGCAAAGCCTGATCAACTTTTTTCTCCTCTAGCAATATGTCAGAGGCAGGTAAAGCTAAATCTATTAAGTTTTGTAAAATTTGTTCTGCTGTCTCAGCCTTGAACCAGACAGGACTGACGGGTTGATTAATAATTTTGTCTTCTTCAGTTTCCGTAGGAATCTGACTGTGGAGAGTGATAGCAGATTCTTCAGTCATTGTCAATATAAAGCTGCTATCGATTGGTTCTATTGATGATTTGTCAAATTCTTGTAACTGCGCTGCACTGTCTATATTAATTAGCGGCTGCTCGATTTCTGGAGTGATAACTTGAATTTGAATGCTGTACTGCCAAGATTGACCAAACACATCTGCCATTAAATCAGCAGAACAGCGTAAATCCCAAATTCCCGGCTTGAAATGAGTAAAGGGTACGACTCCTATCAGTCCTTCTGCATTAGCACGACGCATCCGCTTGATAACCCGTCGTCGTGATGGCACTGACTGGGGTGAAAAGTGAGTTACCCGCACTTCTACATCTGTATTTGGCAGTTGAGAAAGAGCCAAAACCCTGTAATTACCCTCCTCAATTGTGAGGTTTGGAGCTTCCAGGGTGTGCCAAGAGCGATCGCCCTGTTTCTGTATCAGAAATTGCCACTGTTCCATTGTAAATTATGCCCAAACCAAAGAGCCACCGAGTTACATATTTGGAGAAACTTGCTTGTCAGTTTAACTCAGTAATGATAAAAAAATCGACCTATGTTCTCAACAAGGTCGCTGATGGAAAATCTCGAAAAAATGTTAAATTTTATAGCGGTTTTGATAATAGGCCAAAATTTGCTGGACACGTTGCCGACTTTCCCTTCCAGACTGGGGAGTCCAACGGATAGATAATCCCCCTGTCTGACTTTGATAGTAATCAAACTCTGAGGAGGTTTGGGGAATCAATTCGACTTCCACTCCTACAACTTGTTGTAAATGGGCTGCTATCTCCCGATAAACAGCCAAAGGTAAACCAGTAAATTCAACCTTTTCCTGGGTCTGCTGCTCCATAAAAATCTGACAAAATAGACTAAATATATTAGTATCTATGGCTTTTGCCATCATTAGACATATTGACGCTCCCCGCCTTAAAAGGACGGGGATTCTTGTTTCAATGAGCAACCTTGCCCAAACTTGTTGCCAAATCTGGGTAGAGGGTCATCTCTCCACAAGCGTTAAAAGTTTCCGTCCGCCCGACGGTACTTAAATCATAGCCAGTTTGTTTTAGTGCCTTTGCTAAAATGTTGATTGCTGCGTTGTGGTCACGGTCAAGAATGCAACCACAGTTACAAATATGAGTTCTAACTGAAAGTGATTTCTTGACAGATTCTCCACAATTAGAACAGTTTTGAGAAGTATATTCTGGGGCAACTGGTACAATTACACGCCCGTAAATCCTCCCAAAATATTCTAGCCATTGAGTAAACACAGACCAACTAGCATCACTAATTGACTTGGCTAACTTGCCATTTTTAACCATATTTCTCACTTGTAGTTTTTCAAACGCCACTAAATCGTTAGATTTAACCACGCACAATGCTTGTTTTACAGCAAAGTCTTTACGTTGACGTGATACTTGCAAGTGTTTTTTACCAAGACGGTTAATAGCTTTTTTGCGATTATGAGAACCTTTTTTCTTACGACTAACTCTTTTTTGTAGCCGTTTCAAAGATTTCTCTGATTTACGCAAATATCTAGGATTGTCAACTTTTTCACCTTGAGAATCCGTATAGAAGCTATTTAAACCAACATCTAATCCAACCGTTTTACCTGTTGGAGCGGTGTTAATTTTTCGTTCTGCATCCACGCAAAACTGCACATAATAACCGTCAGAACGTTTAACTATCCTGACTCTCTTTATTTGCTTGATTTGGTAAAAGTGTAAATCCCAAGTTCCAATTAACTTTAGTTGACCTACGCCACATTTATCTGTAAATTTTATGTGTTTACGGTCATCTAAAAGTTTCCATCCACTTGATTTATATTCAACCGAACGGTTATTTTTTTGAAATTTGGGATATCCCTTTTTACCAGGGATTTTAGCCTTACAATTATCAAAGAATCGTTTAATCGCAAAAGCTGTTCTTTCTGCTGCTGCTTGTCTAGCCATTGAATTTAATTTATCAGCAAAATCAAATTCTGACGCTAATACAGCAGTATACTTATTCAGGTCGTAGGGTTTAACATTTTGATTGTCCATCCAAAACCGTAGGCACTTGTTACGAATGAACTGAGTTATCCGTATAGCCTTATCAATTCTTTGATATTGCTGTTTCGTCCCTTTGGCTTTGAACTCGAAAACAATCATGTTTATTACCATCTCGACCTACTCCAAAAATAGCGTTATTTAGGGAAACCGTCAATCCCTAAGCAGATCAGTCAGGATTATGACTGCCCCTAAAGGGGCAAGCCGTTCGCCTACATCCACTGTCTAAAGCACGGCAAAATATCTCCGCCATGCTTAGATACTTTGCCTCAGTGGTTTTGGCTCACTTGATTTTCTTATAAACAAACCGCCTGAAGAAGCGGTCAGCTAACTAAATCTAACTAGATTTTACAACAGCAGAGCTGTTTAAACGGAATTACTAGTACCAGGTTGAGGATTATTAGTATTAGCAGTCTTACTAGCAGGTTTATCACCCACTGCTCTAACCACTTCAATACCGTTTTGTTCCAAAATAACTACAGGGTTAATACCTTGGTTCATTTCAATTCGTTTGACCAAGACACCACTCGATAACCGTTGTCCTGCTTGGACGTAGCGACTTGGTTCATCTGGAACTTTGATGATCGCTTTGGGTTCTCTGCCAATCAGCATTACTCCTGTCACCGTTACTGCTTGAGCTGCTTCAGGTTGTTGTACTGGTGGTAGTACGCCTACTAACGTAGTGCCAGGAATAACCGATGGTTGGAGCTTAGGCGTGACTTGTTTAATAGTCGGTTGGGTGATTTTGGGTTTGACTGGGTTTTTGGGTGGTTGTTTAATAGTGGGGTTTGTTGAGTTTTTAGCTATGGGAACTCTGGCTACTGCTAAATTCCTCGTTGGTTTTTTGATTACTGGTAGGCGTGGTGGTGGTACTACCTTTCTGGTGGATGTAGAGGCAATGGGGTTTAGTGGTTGCGATATTATTGGTGTGACAATTTGACCAAAAGGATCGCGCCGACCCGTGATCACCATTTTTTTTCGTTCTTCGACATTAGTAGGTTGAATGAGACTAGGTACTGTAGTTGTGGTGTTGGCGGTAATTTGTGGGGCAGTTCCCTTTCCTGGGACAATTGGATTATTGAAATTCGCTGGAGTGAGTGAGGGGTTATTGCTGCCTGGAGCATTGGCGGGAGCAGCAGCAACAGGTTGAGCAGGAGTAGCTGAAGAACTAGGTTGAGTAGGAGTAGCACCAGGGGTAGGTGTAGCAGTATCGCTAGGTGTTGGCGATTCTCCCACGGTACAACCAGCGATCGCTAAAGTCAAAATTGCGGCAACTGTGATTTGTTTGTTTCTATCCATTAGCTGTTCTCAAAAGCTATAGGAAAATTTGTGTCAACAGACTCTCCCTTGTAGCAGGAGTCAGGAGTCAAGAGCAGGCAGAAGGCGGAGGTTATAAGGAGTATTGCTTGTTGCATCAGCTTTTGAACTTTTTTAACTGATTTTTAACCGAATAGTTACTTTCGCCGATCTGCACTAGTTTTTTAACCTTACTCAGTTGCCAACTACTCTAATTAGTAGCTAGGGTATAGTCTGTTTCCTTTATAGCCGATAATTGTCCTATTTGTAGGGTGATTTTTGATCAGTTAAGTTCTGGTTAGCCCCGACCTTCAATTAATCTGATACACCCATGAGGTGTTTTAATAAGTTCAACCCTTTTTTAACTTGGCGTGAAACTGTTACCACGCTAATACCCAATTGTTCTGCTACTTGCTTTTGGGTTAAATCATGCAAAAACACGTATTCTAAAACTTCACGAGTGCGTTTTTCTAGCTTAAATAATGCTTGCTGTAAGCGAATTTGGTCTTCTTGGGCTAGTTGGAAACTGCGGTAGTGGGGATCAGGAACTAATTCACCCAGGCAAGTAGCGCCTTCTTCCGAGTCTTGTACTGGCACATCCAAACTCAGGGGAGACCGATTAACCCACGCTAGTTTAATTTCTTGCCATTCACTGAGAGAAATTTCTAATGCTTGTGCCAGTTCTGAGTCTGTAGGGGGGCGGTTGTATTTGGCACGTAAAGAGCGAGAAACGCCTATGGACTGTTGTTGTAGTGCTAACCATCTTCTTGGTATCCGCACAGTCACGCCTTTATCTCGCAAGTAGTGTTGGATTTCTCCACGAATGTAAGGGAGGGCATAGGAACTAAAGGCATGACCTTTGGACATCTCAAATCGTTCTATAGCCCTAATTAACCCTAAACAGCCGACCTGGAGTAAGTCATCATAGCTTTCGTGGCATTGATTCATCCAGTAGTGAGCTTCTTTTCTCACCAGTCCAAAATTGAGTTGTACCAGTTGATTGCGAATTGCTTCGGAGCGAGATTGTTGATACTCTCGCAACAACTGCCAAATTTCATGCTTTAGTTCGTTGGCGGCTGTGGTAGGCATAACACCGAATCTTTTAACCAAGTAATTTTGTTGTTGGCGTTTTGCTCTTAAATTTGGACTGCGATCGCGCCGTTCACGAAGTGTCTCGTAGAGAGGTTGGGCGTTGCGCCATCGTCTTACCCCTACGGAGAAGCAAGATATACGAAGCGTTTCACTCACCTATGGCGGGTGTTGCGCCATCGCTCTTTACCTTTCAGTCCGTTACAGACTGGTTATGCTTCTTAAAAAAACTTGACTCAGTGGGTTGACAAGCGAGCAGATTTAAGTAAGCAAAAATCGTATTCTGTTTATTATTTAACTTAGTTTACTTTATTTTGTAGCTTTAGAGACAGCTAGACTAGATTCAAAATATACAATTATGTAGCCAATCTCAAACCGAGATAGTACCTAATTTGCCAAACCTATAATCAGCAGAACTTATAAGTAACACAGGAAAGTATTTATTATTTTTTTATAAGAGGATAGAAAGATTTTTCAGTAGTACCACATATAAAGCTTTAGTAAATTTAATTATTCTTTAAATAAATTCCGTAAACTAAACATTAATACTGAGAAGATTGTCAATTATTCAAACTTTGCTGATGGTGTTAGCTGTGAACTGGAAGTGGGAAGTAGGAGAAAATTAAGCTAATTTAGCTACCAATAGGGGCAGAAAATTGTTTACCCGTACCGCAGCCTATACTTACCCCATTTCCAGAAGTAACCTGCCAACCACAGCGATGCGGACAAAAGTTGACGACTAGCGGTTAAATAACGATAAAAAACCCAACTATCTCCGTCACAAAAAAGGGTAGTTGGGTTAGTTCTGGTAATGGAGGCTGATGTTGAAAATAATCTGAATCAACAGAGCTTAGGCGCGAGGTTCAACCCGGCCATAGAACAAGCCACGAATCTTCACTTCTTTAGGATCACCTGCACCTAAATCTGTATCAGATGGCTGTTCGCTCTCAAAAGTGCCAGCGATTTCCCCAGTAATGTTATCTACTTTAGCTACTTGTAAAGAAATTTTACCTGTGAGAATTTCAGCACGTTTTACGTTAGCGCGGGTGAGTTCTTTATCATCTGATTGGCCAGGAAGAGCCACAGCATTATCATAACCACTGACAACACCGCGACCTTTGGGATCTAAGAAAGCAGCACCACGATAAGAAGGAACTTTGAAAGTACCTTCAAAATCTGTAGAGGTATTGATACTGACCAAATTAGGTTCTGTTTGGGCAACTAAGTTTTTGATAGTAAACAAGAAAGGAACTCGCTCACCACCGGGAAGTTGTACAGTGATGGCTTGGAAGTCAAGACCATCTGTTTCTACAAAAGTCAAGCTTTTATCTGGGTTAACTTTTAAGCTACCTTGTACCTGGTCAATGGTGGAGGTATATCTAGTCAACAATTTACCAGGGACAAATTCTGCTTCTTGCCGTTTGTTAGCGGGTTCTTCTTTGACATAGAAGTTAGTTGGTTCTAAGCAAAGTTCTCTGATGATGTAAGACTGATTAGAGTCTATGGCGATAGAACCACGGCTAGTTTCAGAGAGTTGGGGGCATTTGTTAGCTAACCCAGTTCCGCGAATCTGTTCATAAGTAAGTACTTCCTTACCGGTGCTAGCAGTAGGAGCATCACTGCACGCAGTTATCAGCCCTAAGCATACAGCTAAGAATGCAACAATTAAAGCGCGATACCTCATGGTCAACCTCAATGTCAAAAATTAATATCTCGGTTATCAAACCGTTCTACTAAAAGTACTTGAACGCTTGGCGTTCTCAAGTCTGGAGTTAAACCCCAAAATTAAACAACAGACTCCATCTGCGGTGGGATGGGAGTTGCTAGGAAAAATAAAACTAGCAGTTATTCTGTTGGTGGCGTTGATCAAGATTTGGGTATGATCCACAATGTAAACTTACCGTATTTCGTGCCTAGCTTTTGCTGGTGGCAAAAGCAGTGTTACCCAAGTCATTTTGTATTATGTATGTAAGGCCAATACATACAGCCCCTAGTCAAATAGGGAAATCAGCCAGATCATACGATTTTTTTTCACTCAAAATCAAAATTCTCTATTGAGAAAATGCTGCTGCTAAAACTGAGAGATGATTGCTTTGGCCTCACAAGCTTACCTTTAAGCGTTTTTGTTGCTTGTGGCTAGAGAGATAGTGACTATACTGGTACTCTTGAGCTGTATATGATTGCCAAAACAGCGATAGAGAAACGTCTAGGTCGGGAATTTTCCGGTATCGTAGTTAGTTTTAGGGAGCAGAATGTGGCATGAGCAATGAGGGAAATTTAGCGACAGAGAATTTATCTGGTAAATTAGAGGCGATCGCTCTGACAGTGAAAGCAGCTGCCCAGGCTTGTGAAGGTGATGTCATCGCTTTATTGACTTTGCTCCGCAGCTTAGAGCAGTTACATCGAGAAATTCGGGATGGACTATTCCAGGCTAGTTTACCTGATAACCGCCAAAGACTCTATGCACTCCTCAAAGATATTGAGTCTGAAGGTGGCTGGCCTTATATCGAACGGATGCGGCTGCAAGCTTTTTTAACTAAGTTGGTGCAAGAATCGGAGGAGGTTGAGGGGAGAGAGGGAGAGGGGTGACGCGGTGAGGGGAGATGGGGAGATGGGGAGATGGGGAGATGGGGAGATGGGGAGATGGGG
>DATGXQ010000427.1:0-3512 GCA_035298905.1 Nostocaceae cyanobacterium
CCCCATCTCCCCATCTCCCCATCTCCCCATCTCCCCATCTCCCCATCTCCCCATCTCCCCATCTCCCCTCCCCGTGTCTCCCCTCTCCGCGTCTCCCCCTCACCCCACTCCGTCTAGTGCGGATTTCCACACTAAAAGGTGTGGTTAGTCCCTCTAGTTGATAGGCGGGGTTTTCTTCAGCTAAGTAGCACAATTGTAAAAGAGACAGCCAATGTCTACCACGCTTGTAACTTTTATTGTTGATACAGCAGATTTCAAGTACATGAGGTACAAACTGGAAATTCAAACTCAAGCATCAAGCGGCTTTCACTCCTGACTCCTGACTTGTGAATTCTGAATTCTGCTGTATCGAGACAAGTGTCTGTTATTCCCCACTTGTTGGTGATTTTGATCAAAGGTAAAAGGTACAATAAGTATTTAACAAAAGTTAAATCTTGCCTTCAGCCTTTGATTGTCTGCTAAAAACACTTCTGCTTTCTTCCTTCTAACTCTTACCTTTGCTATATGGCCCGCGACTATTATGAAATTCTGGGTGTCTCTCGTGACGCCGACAAAGAAGAAATTAAACAAGCCTATCGCCGTCTAGCCCGGAAATATCACCCAGATGTGAATAAAGAGCCGGGTGCAGAGGAACGGTTTAAAGAAATTAACCGTGCTTATGAAGTGCTGTCTGAGCCAGATGCTCGCGCCCGTTACGATCGCTTTGGGGAAGCTGGCGTATCAGGAGGTGTAGGTGCAGGCGGCTTCCAAGATATGGGCGACATGGGCGGTTTTGCCGAAATGTTTGAAAGCATCTTTAGTGGCTTTGCTGGTGGCATGGGTGGCCCAACTCAAAAACGACGCAGTGGGCCTGTACGGGGCGATGACCTACGGTTGGACTTGAAGTTAGACTTTCGGGAAGCGGTATTTGGCGGCGAAAAGGAAATTCGGATTTCTCATTTAGAAACCTGCGAAGTTTGTAATGGTTCTGGTGCTAAACCAGGAACTCGCCCCCGGACTTGCACAACTTGTAGTGGTTCTGGTCAAGTCCGCCGTGTCACAAGAACTCCCTTTGGTAGTTTTACTCAGGTTTCTACTTGTCCCACCTGTAATGGTACAGGGATGGTAGTGGAAGAGAAATGTGAGGCTTGCGACGGTAGAGGTGCAAATCAAGTTACCAAAAAACTCAAAATTACTATCCCGGCTGGGGTAGATAACAATACCAAACTACGGATTTCCCAAGAAGGTGATGCTGGTCAACGGGGTGGACCACCAGGGGATTTATATGTTTATTTGTTTGTCAACGAGGATGAAGAATTTCACCGTGAAGGAATTAGCATTCTCTCAGAAATTAAAATTAGTTACCTACAAGCGATTTTAGGTTGTCGATTGGAAGTCAATACTGTAGATGGGCCTGTAGAGTTGCTTATTCCGCCAGGAACTCAGCCTAATACAGTGATGAAGTTAGAAAATCGCGGTGTACCCCGTTTAGGTAATCCCGTCAGTCGAGGCGACCACATGTTGACAGTGTTAATTGATATTCCCACAAAGATCACACTAGAGGAGAGAGAACTGCTAGAGAAGCTGGCTAAAATTAAAGGAGACCGTACTGGTAAAGGTGGTCTAGAAGGATTTTTGGGAAACCTATTTAAGTGATGCAGCTATCTTCCTTGTCAACTCCTGATGCTCAACTGGATCTACGGGGTACTCCTTGCCCGATTAACTTCGTGCGGACAAAATTGCGTTTAGAAAAAATGCCGCCTGGAGGTTTACTGGAAGTCTGGCTAGACGGTGGAGAACCGATCGAACAAGTTCCTGATAGCCTGACTATGGCGGGTTATCAGGTGGAAAAAATCACAGATTGTGCCGATTATTTTTCTTTGTGGGTACGCCGTCCGCTAACTGTTGAATGATGGGGGAAACTATTTCTACCACTGGAGAGTTACTAGGTACAGTTCTCGCTGTACAGGCTAATTTTTATCGTGTACAGCTAGATGAGAGGGAAGACGCGGAGATGAGGAGATGGGGAGATGGGGAGATGGGGAGAAAAGAATCAAATTTCCCCAATCACCAATCACCAATCACCAGTCCCTCTATCTTGCTTTGTACAAGGAGAACTCGCCTGAAGAAAATTGGTCAACAGGTGATGGTAGGCGATCGCGTCGTGATTGAAGAACCAGATTGGTTAGGGGGACGAGGGGCGATCGCTGATGTTTTACCCCGCGAAAGTCAGTTAGACCGGCCAGCTATAGCTAATGTTAATCAAATTCTCCTGGTATTTGCGGTAGCTGACCCACCCCTAGAACCTTATCAATTAAGCAGGTTTTTAATTAAGGCTGAATCTACAGATTTAGATGTTTTATTATGTCTCAATAAATCTGATTTGATTTCTCCTGAGACTCAACAGGAAATTAGCGATCGGCTGATGAGTTGGGGTTATCAGCCCATATTTATCAGTGTAGAAAAGAACATAAATATTGACAAGATTAACCAACATTTACAAGATAGAATTACTGTGATTGCTGGTCCTTCTGGTGTAGGAAAATCCAGTTTAATTAATCAACTCATCCCCCAAGCTAACTTAAGAGTAGGAGAAGTTTCTGGTAAATTAGCCCGTGGTCGTCATACAACCAGACATGTAGAATTATTTGAATTACCTAATGGTGGTTTACTGGCTGATACTCCCGGTTTTAATCAACCTGATTTAGATTGTTTACCGGAAGAATTAATTTATTATTTTCCCGAAGCCAAAGCCAGATTAGAAAACGCCAATTGTAAATTTAGTGATTGCTTACATCGGGATGAACCAGATTGTGTCGTGCGCGGTGAATGGGAAAGATACGAACATTATTTGGAATTTTTATCAGACGCGATCGCACTACAAACTCAACTTAATCAACAAGCAGATCCAGAGTCTACATTGAAAGTCAAAACTAAGGGTAAAGGTCAAACTAAATACGAACCAAAATTAGAAACTAAAAAATATCGCCGCGTTTCTCGACGTACACAGTTACAGGCTTTACAAGGAGATTTGGAGCAAGAGGAGGAGTGAATAAAAATTCAAAATTCAAAATTCAAAATTCAAAATTAAGAAATATTAAATTTGCCAAACACGGGCTTGAAATCTTATGTAATATGTAGCAATTTTAAATCATTTATGAACGCTACCTGTTAAGAGTTCCCTGTTAAGAGTTCCCTAGATTGGTACAGTGATGAACCGCCCTTGGAATCTGACTTACATCGGGAACAAATAGATTTATTGATTCGCCTCTTGAAATGGTGGTGGCGTGACAGAAATGACTTTTACGTTACTGGCAACCTCACCATTTATTTTAGTGCAGACCAGAAAAAAACAGAATATTTTCGTGACCCTGACTTTTTTGTAGTTTTAGATAGGGACAGATGAAAAAACGTGGAAACAAGCACAGATAAGGATTACAGAGTTTTTGAAGCTCAAAAAGTGCAAAGTTTTTACTAGGAGGGGTTTAAAAACCCTGCATTTTGGTCTGACGAATAGGGAAATTTACGCTTAA
>DATGXQ010000428.1:0-4581 GCA_035298905.1 Nostocaceae cyanobacterium
GACGCACGCGATCGGAACCGCTTTCAGGCATGTAATATTCATCACCAAATTCTTGGCCGTTATGAATCATGACTGTACCGGGAATGGTGAAGAGTGCGATCGCGTAAGGCTGGGTTTTAAACCAATTTTCCTCTCTAGAAACACCTACTCTCGAACCAGCAACTTTATTCACTAAAGTACCATGATCATGATTTTCAATGTAGATTACAGGATTATTACCTGGATTAAAATCTTTGCTGGAATTTAATGCTCTCATAATTGAGGTATTAACATTACCAGATGCACCAGAATCAAAAGCTTGAAACATTAACGGATCATACCAGCAACCTGTAGCACCAATTCTATTAGTATCGTCAATTGCCTGATAGCGATTATCAGTTAACTGTTCTATTATTAATGATATGTTGGTTCGGTTAGTTCCATACAAATAACCATGTAGCCTAGAAATGAGTTTACTAATTCCTGAATCTACACCATCTCTGAGATAGTATCCTAAAGTATAATCAAAACGAATACCATCAATTTGATATTTATCTAACCAATATTTACAGACATCAAAAATAAAGTCTTGGGTACATTTATTACCATAATCTAAATCCTGATCAAAACCTCCACCTGAAAAACTGCCAATAAAAGGAGATTCACCAGGATTTTGATATAACCAATAGTAAGGAAAGCCCTGACCGGGAATTTCTTTATTAACATATACATGATTAAACACCCCATCCATCAAAACATGAACGTTTCGACTATGTAGTTTTTCAATTAATTTCTGTAATCTAAATAATCTATTTAGATTTTCTCTTATTTCAGGGGAATTAGGATTTGTGTAGCGGTCTTCAACAGAAAAGTATAAAAATGGATCGTATCCCCAATTAAAACCTCTACCATAAGTAGCAGTCCAAGGCGTAAATTCAATAGCATTGATACCCAAATCAACTAAATAGTCAATTTTTTCCCTAATGACATCTAAATGAGATTTGTGAGGGTCTAATAAATCAAACTTGTCTACAAAATCATCTATCATCAGTTCATAAATGATTAAGTCTTTCGGTGGTAGCCTTTTACCAATAGGGCTAATATTTTGAATTCGATTACCACCAATGACAAAAGCAGCATTTTCATGTCTGGGATCTTGACCACTATATTTTGTGCAAGGGTCATTACACCATCTTTTTTCCCCATTCTCAAAAGTTACATAATATTTATATTGGTAGAAGCCATCAGGTAAAGTTGCTTTATAAGAATATAGCCATCCTTGGGGATGGTCTTCTTTAACCATTTCTGGAGCAGTTTCAACGTCCCAATTATTATGATTAATTTTGGCCTGGAAATCCCCTGTTACTTGTATTTTTTTTATCCGAGGTAATCCACCTCTAATATATTGTGCTGGGTCTTTAGCTGCATCAGGAAAGAAAACTTGAAAGGTAACATCATGATTTTGAACATTTGCACCAAATTGTTCATACATACAAAAATCTCCTTTTGAATAGATAACTTGATATTCAAAATTAGAAGTTTAAAATTTGAACTGCATATCTCAAAAGGAATAATTTAATATTATTAATATGAATATTAAGATTGAGCTATCATCTCCATTAAGTAATATTTTATGTTTTTCCTGTTTCTTGGCTCTGCCCAGAAATGCCTTATTGTAAAATAGCAAAAGGCAGAGCTTTAGAGAATATGTTACTAGCCGGAGTTGGTAAATGTTAATTAATCAACAGGGATTGATTCTGGTAAATTAATAGCAGGATTACGTTTAAAAAATCCTCTGGGAAAGATTTTAAAACTGATGTGATGTCTAGGCATAACTGGCCAATCTTCTGGGCGGGTAATGTGTGTCATTCCCATTGTGTACCAGACAACAATATCCTGATTTATTAATGATTCATCATCAGCAATATATTTAGTTAAACCTTCCCCTGGTTGGGTTTGATTGGGATAATCACCACCTGCATACATTTCATTTTGTTTATATTTTGTCACCCAAACATGATGAGTAGCGAAAGCGGCTTTTTGACTAATTTTAGAACCTGGTACGGGATAGAAAATTGTATTTCCTCCAGGCATTAACATATAAGCTGTGGGAACTCCTAAACTGTTCTTTTTATTAGAATTAGTAATCATCCATTCTCGACTATGTTTAATTTCCAAGTCTCGAACTGCGGCTTTTTCTGTTTTCAATAGGCTATCTTCGACTGTAATGGCATTTCCCAAAGGATTTTTTTCACTAATGGGTAAAGAATTAACATTCGTTTCCATGACAGAATTTTTCTGCCCGTCTACATCAAAATCTAGGCGGTAATTAAAAAAGTGCTGATGATTTACTCCGATAATATTTTGTGCTATTAACCTGCCATAAACGTCTTTTTCTGCTTGTTGTTTAGCGGCTGTTCCTTGTGCCAATACAATTCCTGATAATTCGTTTTCTACTTCTAATGTGCCATCTTGGTGAAAAATCCAGTTCAGATTGTAGTCGTAATTATCTACAGTTGTGGTCATTTTTAAAACTAATTCCCGACTGCGGCGCACATAATTTTTTTGGGTGGTATATTCAAAGTGTTTCCACAATACACCGTTATCGCGTTCATACATACCAATGACATTAGGCATGGTATAGGCTTCACCGTCAGTATTAGCAAATACGGCATTAAGTAAAACTCCATTATCAGGAATTTCTTTGCCTATTTCCATTTTATTGGCTAAGATTCCTAAGTTATATTCTCCGACATCAAAAGCATTACGAAATGACCAATTAGGGTTAGGATCACCATAAGGCACAACCATTTCTGAAAGACTCGCACGATAAAGGATTGGTCGGTATTTTTCCCCGTCTTTGTAACTGACTTGGTATAAGACTAATCCTTCACGGGGATGCATTAAATAACGGAATTTCCAACCTTGCCATGTAATTTCATTACCGTTAATTTGAAAAGTTTGTCCTTCTGGTTGAATAATTTTTAAGGCTTTAGGTAAAGAAAGTAATTGACCTAAAGATTTAATATCATAGTCCCAGTTTTCAGTAGAAATAGGAACTACACCTTGGTCAACAAAACTATCAACTTTTTCTTCATTTAAGTTGACGGTAACTAAAACGCCTTCAATGGGACGGGGGTAAAAATTCCAACGATCGCCTTTATAATAAGACAAAGCCCTACACAGTCGATTACCAGCTTTTTCCTCCTGTGATGTTAATAAACCAGCAGCCCAACAGCTAACTTCTACTTTGTCAAAATTCTTAATACCCCGCTTTTGCATGGCTTTTTGCCAGCGTATATCGGCTTTTACTACCTTTTTAGCTATTTGATAATCTGGGGTAATAATCGCAGGTTGAACATGGGGTTTTTCTTGCCATGAGGTTAAGGTTTGAGTATTGAGGTCTACTATCCCTTCATAGGTTTTGTTAAGCGATCGCTCATACACTACCAAAAAAACCTGACGGGAAAATGGCTTACCAGGTGTAAAGTTCAAAACTGCTTGTTTATCCGGTTCTTGCAAAGCCACCATTGCAAAAACGGCTGTTTCATCCAATTTCTGTTTCTGTTTGAGAATATCAACAGCCTGGTTAATTTCTACTTCTGTTAAAGGATTGAGAGGATGAGCGATTATCGATGTTTGGGCTAATAAAATTCCCGTAAATCCCAGGGAAAAAGTAGTAAAAACAATTAAGGCAATAGTTAGCCAAATAAAATGATGTAGTCTCTTAATCATCACTCTACATTTTAATGACAATGTATAGCTATATATTCCCAGGCTAATACTGAAAATACAGATAGATTAAGAGACTCATTTCCCAAAATTAACCCAAAAACTAACCCAAAAATTAACTTATCTTCCCAAAGTCCTATGCCTCATACAGCAGATTGCAAGTGAATGAAGTACAAACTGAAAATCAAAACTCAAACAGCAAGCGGCTTTCACTCCTGACTCCTGAATTCTGACTCCTGAATTCTGCTCTAATTAGGCTGAAACTAAACGACGTAAAGATTCAGCGCGACGTTTAGCAGTAGTATTACTAGGAGCAAACTTTAAGGCTTCTTCATACATTTGTAGGGCTTGAGCATTTAATTTCTTGCGCTCATAAGCATGACCCAAGTTATTTAATGCTACTACGTAATCAGGTTTAACTTTCAAAGCCTCTTTGTAGTTCCGAATCGCTAAATCATATTGCTCTTGGGCAAAATAAGTATAACCAAGAGCATTGTAAATAGGGGCGACATTTTCCTCTTCCTGCTCTTCTTCTGCTGCTTTCAGAGCTTTTTGAAATAGAGGAATAGCTTGACTAAAAAGCTTTTTGTCTGAATAAATACTACCCAATTCGTAATACTCTTGAGCAGTACCTTTTTCTTTAGTTAACTTGTTTCGCAACCGGGACAGATTGCCCTCTAGCTTGCGAGTTTTCAGCACTTGGCGAAAAACTGTTACACCTGCAAATGCAAGCAAACCTACCAAAATGGAGAGATAAACTAGGGCTAAACTGTTATCCATTGCCTACGTTATGAGTTCCTACTTTATCTATTATTTTAGGAGAATGGGGGACTTTAGGAGATGGGGAGGTGGGGAGATGGGGAGATGGGG
>DATGXQ010000429.1:0-5023 GCA_035298905.1 Nostocaceae cyanobacterium
CCCCATCTCCCCATACCCCATACCCGATGACTAACCAATTTCCACTTTTGTTTGTAATCTGCCGTCTTCTAGGTGAATGATGCGATCGGCTATGTCGAGAATGCGGTGATCATGTGTCACCATGAGGATAGTACAACCTTGTTCCTTAGCTAGTTTTTGCATTAAGTTAACTACGTCTCTACCTGATTGACTATCTAAAGCGGCGGTAGGTTCGTCAGCTAAGACAATTTTGGGATGACTAACTAAAGCACGAGCGATCGCCACTCGTTGTTTTTGTCCTCCTGAAAGTTTATCAGTATGATAATGTAGGCGATTTCCTAACCCTACCTGCTCTAACATTTGCACGGCTCGGCTGTTCATCTCTGGTAAGGTAATATGTTTATGCAGTTCCAAACCCATCTTAACATTTTGTAATGCTGTTAAACTGCCATGTAAATTATGCGCTTGAAAGATATAACCGTTATAGCGGCGTACTTTAACTAATTGTTTCTCGTTTGCACCACATAATTCTCGACCCAAAACTCGCAAACTGCCAAATTGAGCAGAACGTAGACCCCCAACTAATGTTAACAGTGTGGTTTTACCAGAGCCAGAAGGCCCAGTCATAATAATAATTTCTCCCGCATAAACTTCTAAATTAATATTAAATAAAACTTGCTTACGCAGTTGACCATCTCCAAAGTAGTGGTCTAGATTTCTAATGGAAATAACTGGAATCATAGCTGAATAATTCAAAATTCAAAATTCAAAATTCAAAATAAAGCATTAATTTCTTCTCATTTTCTTAACTCTCCTCAATCACTAATCACCAATATTTAAACAGTCAAGCAGAATTAATTACACAAATTATGTTTCTGTTTCCTGCTGAAGATTTCTCTACACTTTGCACCCCGCACCCCGCACCCTAGCTACACGTAGGAAATTAATTTTGCACCACTACTTAAAACATTTCTGCTGGGTCTGCTGACCTCAACTTTCGAGTGGCGATCGCTCCTGAAATGGCACACATAATAATTGTGAGAATTAACACTTGTAATGCCCGGAATGTGGTCATAAACATCGGTAAATTAGTGGCATTACGTGTTAGTTTATAAAGCCCTAAAGACACGGCTAAACCAGGGAAAAAACCTAAAGCCGCTAAAATTAAAGCTTCTTCAAAAATTATTCCTAACAAGTAGTAATTACGATAGCCTATAGCTTTAAAAGTAGCATATTCCCGCATATGGGCATTAACATCTGTAGATAGAACTTGATAAACAATGATTACTCCTACCACAAATCCCATTGAAACACCCAAACTGAAAATAAATCCAATGGGCGAATTATTCCGCCAAAAATCATTTTCAAATTCCACAAATTCTCTATGAGTTAATACCCTAATATCTTCTTTAAGATAAGCCCTTAAATCATCTGCTACTTTTTGTGGGTCATGACCTGGTTTAACTTGAATTAAACCTATACTAATGTTGCTGGCTGGACGGGCAGGAAATAAGCGTAAAAAGTTTTGATCACTAGTAATTAAGCTACCATCAGCACCAAAGGAAGCGCCAATGTTAAATAAACCGCTAATGGTAATCGTCCGACCGTTGATTTCTGTAGTCAGAGTTTTACCTTGATCAATTTGCGCGATCGCTTGTTGATATTCACCTCTAGCACCGCGATCGAATAAAACTGTATCCGGTATTTTAATCGCTGATAATTGTTGATTAACTTCTGGTAACTTAAAAACTGGCTGATCTGGATTAAACCCAATCACTAATACCCCCGTCTCTAAACGAGTTTGGGGATTTTTCCAAATAATGTGGTTGCAATACATGGCCACTGCTGACTTAACCCCCGGCACATCCATTGCTTGGTATAGTCTCCGTCGGGAAAAGTTAGACATACTTTGCAAGTTACGTGCTTGGGGACTAACTAAAACCACATCTGCCTGTAAACTACGATGCAGTCGAGTGTTACTGTCATACAGTGCCATCTGAAAACCCAGTTGCATAAACATCAGCACATCAGCAAAAGCGATTCCTGATAATGCCACTAGCAGACGGCTTTTCTCATGACTGAGCTGCAACCAACCTAAAGGAGTACGTCGTCGCCATTGTTCCAATATACGAATCATAGATTAATCATTGGTTATTAGTTATTGGTCATAGGGCAGGAGGCAAAGGAGACGCTCTGACACGGGGACGCGGGGACGCGGTGGCAAAGAAGATTCTCCCCTCTCCGTGTCTCCCCTCTCCGTGTCTCCCCTCTCCTTCATCCCTATCAAATCTCGATTACCACCTTGACCTGCATATTCGTAAATCTGGCGGCTTTCTGACTGGAAGCTGAATCTAGACGGATATGTACTTTGACAACTCGGTTATCAACATTACTAGAAGGATCTGTATTGATGACATTTTGCCGTCGGACTTGTAAGCCAATCCTGTCAACAGTTCCCTGTAATTCCACTGGTAAAACGTCTCCAGATACTCGTACCCGTTGCCCTCGTTGAACTTTACTAATGTCGCTTTCATAAACTTCGGCAACAGCATACATTTGATTAGTTCTGCCAATATAGGCAATACCATCGCTAGAAATTAGTTCCCCCGGTCTGGTGTGAATTTCTAAGATTTGCCCATCTTGGGGCGATCGCACATAAGCTTGTTTGAGGTTAATTTCTGCTTTTTTTACCCCAGCTTCAGTGCGGCTGATTTCGGCTTTGGCTGCTGCTATATCTACATCCCGCACTTGGACAATTTGTTCTAAATTAGCTTTGGCTTCCTGAATTTTTTGCTTGTTACTCAACTGAGTCCGCTTAAGTTGTGCTTGCGCTGCTTGGAGATTTTTTTGAGCTGTTTCTAAAATAAGGCGTTTGCTGTCCAGTTGAGAAGCAGGAATTGCCCCCTCTGTAAATAATCCTTGATATCGTTGATGTTCCACTTGGGCATTGAATACTTCTGCTCGTAAGCGATCGACATTGGCGATTTGAGTGTCAATGTCTCCTTGAGATTCAGCCATTAAACGGGCAATATTAGCTTTTTGGGCGGTAATTTCCCCTGGTTTAGCACCTGCTTGAATCAGGGCTAATTTGGCTTTTGCCACCTTCACTTCTGCCTGGGCTTCTTTTAATGCTGCTTGCAGGCGATCGCGGTTGTCTAAAATAGCTATCACTTGCCCTGCTTTGACTCTATCTCCCTCTTGTACCAGTAATTTTTCTATCCGACTACCTTCACCTGGAATAGTAGCTGAGAGTTTAATTACTTCTCCTGCTGGTTCAATTCGTCCTAAAGCCGTGACTGTCTTAATTTCTGGTATGACTGTGGCGGATGTTAGGGTCTTTTGATGGGAGGTATCCCGAAACCGCAGCACTGTAAAAACACTGAGACATATCACACTTAAGGAAGCAATTACAGCTATACTAATCGGTAGGCGGAGATTTGAGTGCGAAGGTAATGAACCTTGTAGCTTGTGGTTTTGCACAACAGCATACCTTTTAAGCAATTCAAAAGTAGTTCATGGAAAATAAAAATGATGGGAAAATGAAATTTTCCTAAAACTAATCAGCAAATTCTGCTGTAGATGCTTCTAGAGATGACCTGGCACAAAACACTCTGGCAGCTTTTTGTTGGTAATGCTGTAACCTAGAATTCTCAGAAAAAAGCAAGTAACGTAGAGGTGAGTTTTTGCTTTTTTCAACAGCCTAAATTATCTTTCCATTCACCAAGGCCAAAAAAATAAATTTTCTTGCCTGATCAATTAGGAAAGTTGTTGAACTTTACTAAAAACTAAACCGTTTAGTTTTAGACTCTAGACTAAACCGTTTAGTTTAGTAATCATTGGTTAAATCCCTTCACCTTACAGCTTGAATCAACTCCCACCAAATTAAAGTATTAGCAACTACAGTAAAGGATGATTGAAAATGCCACGTCCAAAAATAGGGGAGACTGAACGCTCAAATTCAGCTGATAAAGTCGAAAAAATTCTGCAAGGTGCTATGCAGGAATTTCTCACACATGGTTATGCTGCTACGAGTATGGATCGAATTGCGGAAGCAGCAGGGGTTTCAAAAGCTACAGTATACAATCATTTTCAAGATAAAGTCGGACTATTTAGCGCCTTAATTGAAGAATTGGCAAAAAAGAGATTTCAGTCAATTTTTGGTCAGTTGTCTTTGGAGGGTGAACCCTACGTAGTTTTGCGGGGATTAGCTAAAACTGCCTTAGAACAAATGACCACAGATCCAGAATATTTAGCCTTTGAGCGAGTTTTAATTGGGGAATCAGTGCGCTTTCCAGAATTAGCTAAAGTGTTTGTGCGCTGTATTGGTAAACCAGCGATCGCCACTATTGGCAAATATTTAGCCTCTCACCCAGAGTTAAATATCCCTGATCCAGAAGCCACAGCGAGAATTTTGATTGGCTCTTTAGTCCATTTTGCTATTACTCAGCACATTCTCTATGGCCAAGAAATCATGCCGATGGAGAGCGATCGGCTAATTGATGCCTTAACACACCTGATTGTCAATTGTGCCGAATGAAAAATACTAGCTATAATAAACCACGTTTACCATTTGGGCGCACTGTTAGCCAATTTGTTTTTGCCTGTGCTAATTGCTCATCTGAAACCTTAGCACCTGTGAGATTAGCACCACACAGATTAGCTCCTCGAAGATTAGCATTACTCAAATAAGCCTGGCTTAAATCCGCACCTCGGAGATCAGCCCCTTCTAAATCAGCATGACTTAAGTAAGCTTTAGTTAAGTTAGCATCCTTCAAATTTGCTCGTGTTAAACTTGCCCTGCAAAAATCACTATCGTGAAGATTAGCACCTTGCAGATTAGTTTTTTGTAATTGTGCTGAGTGGAAATTACTAGCCGATAAATCCACACCAGACAGATTTAACAAACTTAAATTATGCAGAGCAAAATCTCTTCTCCCTTTGAGATAAGCTGTCAATAAACTTTGGGTATCTAATTTTTTCCCAACTTGCGAACCATTGCTATTACTAGAAGCTACAGCAGTTGATCTAGGTACACCTAAACCAT
>DATGXQ010000430.1:0-8065 GCA_035298905.1 Nostocaceae cyanobacterium
TACTATGGCAATGGTTAAAATTGCACAAGAACGTATTGCCCAAGAAATCGCTAAAGGTGAATCGACTATTGCCACTTTAAATAAAGAAAAACAAGTATTATTTGAGCGACAAGTTGAACTTCAAACCCAACTCAAGCAAAGTCAAAAAGAACTTCAACAACTAGAAACTCAACTCAAAAGTAGTGCCATTATAGCTACTAGTAACGGTACTATTCTCAAGCTAAATTTGCGAAATTCTGGTCAAGTAGTCCGTATTAGCGAATCTATTGCTGAAATTGTCCCTGATCATAATGCTGTTGTAATTAAAGCAATGATTCCAGTTGGAGAAATTAGAAAAGTAGCTGTTGGTCAAAAGGCACAATTGCGCGTTGACGCTTGTCCTTATCCTGATTATGGTACTCTTCAAGGTGTTGTTAAAGCTATTTCTCCAGATATTATTACAAGTCAAAATAGCAGCGAATTAATTACAAGAGCTAGTTATATAAATTCTGTTACTGGTTACTTTGAAGCAACTATTCAACCCAACAGTTTGTCTTTTGGTCAGAAGACAGAACGCTGTTATTTACAATCGGGTATGTCCATCAAAGCTGATATCATATCTGAAGAAGAAACGTTGCTAAAATTTATATTGAGAAAAGCAAGATTAGTAACTGATTTATAAATAAACATCTCAAGAATATTAACTAATCATATCATGTTCTGGGAAATGACTGTCATGGCGATCGTTCGTGTAGCGTCTCCGTTATGAAGGAAAGCGATCCCCACAACCTTGTAATTGTGTCGTTTTACCACTTATGGAGGATTTGTCAGATGTCATATCACTCGGTAAAGCAAGAAATACCATGATATCTTGATTATTCCAGTCAGCACCCTATTAAAGTTAATGACAGTTGAGCAAAAAATTCAGCAAGCATTAAAATGGTGGACTTACCGACAATCTATTAAACTATTCCTAGAAGCAGAAAATATTCGGGATGGTTTACTACAAGAATTGTTGACAATTCGCCGTGATTTGGAGCTATTAGCAATAGATAAGCTCAATTTATCCGTTGCTCAGATGCGAGAATACTTGCTAAAAATTGAACAATTTTATCCGTCCTTGCAAAAATTAAGCGATCGCCTCTGTCCTGTATCTATTCAAGATAGTTTACCATTATCGATCGAGTCTTTATTAGAAATCTGGATCACATCTAAACCGCATTTATGTTTTCATATCAATTTACCAGCCTACTGGAGACATGAATCAGTAGAATCTAGCCTGGTAATTTTACGCACTTTAGAGGAATTATTAACAATAATTTTACCAGAGCTTTTAACACCTATTGTCATTGAGATAAACTTAAAACAGGAAATAAATATAGCGCAATTAACAGTACAACTTACCTATCCTGATATCTCTACACTAATTTTTCATACCAGTTTACCTGAATTAGAATATCTTTACGATAGCTTTCAGATTTTACTATCAGGTCAATGCTTTTGTCAAAGCCAAAACCTCAAAGCAGCTTGGCATTTTCTTTGGTAAGTATTATTATTTACTTCTGATTTTTCCATTATATAAAAATACTTCTCAACTAATAAGTAGGTATAGGTAAAAAGCATATTAAGTATAGATATCCTCGTACCTACCAGGGTTTCACTATTTAATCACAAAAGCTATTTTTTAACCAAGCTCCATTCCCAGTAAATGTTTTACAAAATAGGTAAATTACCTGTAGGGGTAGGGGTGACACACCTCATAGTAAATACCTGAAAGTTAATAGAAAATCATAAATTGTATGTGAACATTATTTATTCTCTGTTAAGAGTTGTCTGCTCTCATAAGTTAGTTTGCAAATCAAATAGAACTGCTATACAATCTAGTAAAAGCTAATTGATTAAAACCAATCAAGATAAAAATAGCTTATTTGCGCCAACATCTGGCTAGGTGTTAAATATGAAACAACCTTTAACATCCGACTCTTTACTAAGAATTTTGGTAATTGATGATCATGAATCAGTTTTAAATGGAACGGTTGATATTTTGCAAAAAAACTATCCCAAGGCTGAGTTTATCACGGCAATTAATACTAACCACGCTCTTGAACAAATTAATAGCTTTAAACCTGGTTTAGTAGTAATGGATCTTTCTATCCCAGAAACCATAGGTCAGAGTGCGAAACCTGATACTGGTATTCGTTTCCTCAAAACATTAATGAATCATAATCCTGACTTAAATATTGTTGTACAAAGTGTGCATATAAAAACTTTAGTGCGTATTCGTCCTGAAATTGATAATTATAAAGGGGGATTTACTGTAGTAGACAAAAGTATTTCTATCCAAGAGATGTTGACTAGAGTTGATTGGGCATTACAAGGATTAACTCATACAAAAGATATCAAAGGAATTTATTCAGGTTTAGAAATAAAACCTGAGTGGTTAAAAGTCTTAACTCTGGCTTTCTGTGAAGGATTTCAGGATAAAATAATTGCTGAGAAGATGTGCGTTTCTGAACGCATGGTGCGTCATTACTGGAGTAAAATACAAGACGCTTTACAGGTTTATCCTGAAGAGGGTAAAAATATGCGGATTCAAACTGAAATGCGAGCCAGAGAACAAGGGTTGATTGATTAGGAAATAAAAAACTATAACTCTTATTAGCATCAGGAGTCATAGGGACAAACTACCATTTGTCCAGGAATCAGAATGATTATCAAACAAGGAATAGATAGTAGTGAGATTTATTAAAAATTATCTGGCTTAACTCTAACAGTATCTTACGTTCTGAATTCGGTACTCTTGACTTTCAATACCTATAAATTTTTGCCTTATAAATTGTTGCTGTACTTAACTCCAGATTAATTCTCAATTCTTGGGGAGAGGATATAAATAATATGCGGATTGTATTCTGGGGTATTTTTAGTATTGCTAGAAATTGGCTGAATAAATACTCGTTGATAAATATTGTATTTATTACTACTGCTATTTTATATCTACTAACAATTATTTACTTTGGCTTAATTGGGGATTTGTTGCTAGCTATTGGTGGAATAATACTCTTATTATTTGATTGTATGCTACTAATAACTTTATATCAATACAATCAAAATGTACAATCTCAAATTCAAGCTTGCCAAACTATAATTGATTTGACTTTTGAAACAATTCACAACGGCCCATTACAAAATCTAGCCCAAGTTTTACGAATGTTGAAGAGGCAAGATTTATCTAGTAATAAATTACTCCCGGAAATAGAAAAAGAATTGGAGAAAATAAATTTAGATTTAAGAAGTATTTATGAGTTTCATCAACAGGAAAATTTGATACACAATGAAAATTTTTATTTAGGCAACAGTTTATTTATTAACTTACAAGATCCCTTACATGACATTCTTTATCAAGTTTATAGTCATACTTTAGAGAGAAACTTTCCTTGCTTTAAAACTCTTAAGGTCAAGGTCTGTAACTTTGAACCTATCAATGAGCAAGGTCTAAGTCTTGCTCATAAGCGGGGAATATGCCGATTTTTAGAAGAAGCTTTATGTAATGTCGGTAAATATGCGTCAGGAGTAACTTATTTACAGGTCACTTGCTCTGCATCTACAGGATGGCAGCAATTGACCATTGTTGATGATGGTTTGGGTGTTAATTCTTCCCAGGAAGGTTGGGGGACACAACAGTTTAAAAATTTAGCACAACAAATTAAGGGCAAATTTCGCCGGGTTCCCAGGTTGCCAAAAGGAACTATTTGTGAATTATCTTGGCCTTTAACAAATCAATTATGATCATCATCATAATTTACAAGTCAACCTTGGGTAAAATCTAGCTGCTTGGCTGCACTTTCCCTAAAAATGAAATTTGATATTTAACACTGCTGAGAGAATTTAGAAAAATTTTGAGTTATCATGGATTGGTTGTATAATGCTGGCATCTTGCCTCTCATAAGTGGCTAACTGCCAAAGGTAATTTTGCTCAAAAACCGTACCAGTATAGGTAATAGAGCGTCAACTTGAGCAATAGGAAGGCTAAAAAACACTGTGCAGATTACATTTTTAGGGACGAGTTCTGGTGTACCTACAAGATCACGCAATGTTTCCAGTGTTGCGCTGAGACTGCCACAGAGGGCAGAACTGTGGTTATTTGACTGTGGTGAAGGTACTCAGCATCAAATATTGCGGAGTGACCTAAAAGTTAGCCAACTCTCCCGCATTTTTATCACTCACATGCACGGTGATCATATTTTTGGCTTAATGGGACTACTTGCTAGTTGTGGTTTAGCGGGGAATGTAGAACGAGTTGATATTTATGGCCCCTCTGGCTTAAATGAGTACCTACAAGCAGCTTCACGTTATTCTCATACTCATTTTTCCTATCCTGTGAAAGTCCATTCCATCCGTCCAGGAATAATTTATGAAGATGATGAATTTACCGTTACCTGTGGTCAGTTACATCATCGAGTGACAGCTTTTGGCTATCGGGTTGCGGAAAAAGACCGTGCAGGACGTTTTGATATTGAAAAAGCTAAGGAGTTACAAATTCCTGAAGGCCCAATTTATGGCAAGCTTAAGCGCGGTGAGACTGTGACTCTGGAAGATGGACGAGTCATTGATGGTAGCGAATTGTGTGGGCCAACAGAAATTGGTCGGAAAATTGCCTATTGTACAGATACAGTTTATTGCGAAGGTGCTGTGGAATTAGCCAAAGATGCGGATGTGTTAATTCATGAAGCAACTTTTGCTCATCAAGATGCAGATATGGCGTTTCAACGGTTACATTCAACTACTACAATGGCAGCACAAACAGCCTATTTAGCGGGAGTGCGTCGGCTAATTATGACTCATTTTAGCCCCCGTTATGCGCCTGGAAATAGTATTGAGTTAAAAGATTTATTGCAAGAAGCTCGCGCTATTTTTCCAAATACAGATATGGCTCATGATTTTATGGTTTATGATGTACCTAGACGGCGAGAATTGGAGTTAAGCAGGGCAAAGGTCTAAATTTTCCATAT
This sequence comes from Nostocaceae cyanobacterium, assembly GCA_035298905.1. Taxonomy (GTDB): domain Bacteria; phylum Cyanobacteriota; class Cyanobacteriia; order Cyanobacteriales; family Nostocaceae; genus DATGXB01. The sequence goes on from DATGXQ010000430.1 coordinate 4,989, forward strand.
TTTGATAGATAAGGTAAGCTAAAAGTTACGAGATTAACAGTTCAAATTTGCTCCAACAGACCCTTTTACAGTTTGTACTCAACAAAAGCAATGCAAAATATCTTGAAAGCTGCGCTGAAAAAAAAGTTGCTTTTTTTGCTTGCGGGGACTTCAGATTACAGCTTTAATTCTTTTATTTTAGTTTAGGAGTAAAAAAATTTACTCGTAATGTTTCCATTCAAGATTGATATTGCTGACAATTGTAATTCTCAATAGACTTTTTGCGAAGGTCTAGATAGTGAAATAATTACAGCAAGGAACAGGGAACTCTTAACAGGGAACAGAGTTAAAAGTCTCTTGGTATATGGCTTTTGTCTTAAAGTTTGTACCTCATTTACCCGAAATATGCTGTAATGATGTACAACACCTGATAATCTACAGGTAATTACTTAATTTATTTGTATAATAAACTCTAAAAATAATATTTTTATCAAATATTTTGGTTAAATAGTTATCAATGAAAGTAAAATTTTTTGGTTAAAATTGCTTAAACTAAGGGAAATCATATTTAATTTTAGACAATCATCACTGAAGTTTCTTTAAATAATAAAATTTTATCAAAGAATTTATTGACCTAGTGCTGATTACAGATATTGCTCTATGAATTAATCAATAAGCAAGTTCTACTTGAAGAATCTTTCTCATCAGTAGGCTGGCTATGATTAGTAGAATCACTAATTACTATTTTTTAGAAAACATAGTTTTAAGTAATTTTACTAAATTTTCTGCTAATCACCTTTTAGATATATGTTTTGATATGAGGGAGATTTTATAGTGGCTAAAACTAGTCTGACCCAAAAATCAATGTTTCCTATCTCTACACCTAACTATACACAAAGTTTGGTGAATATCAAACAAATTTATACAATCTTACTACATCGGCAGTGGTTAATTTTAGGTATTTCTTGTTTGGTGATGTCGGCTACAAGTTTGGCAGCAATAACTACCAAGCCAAAGTACCAAAGTTCTATGCAAATTATGGTATCTGCTAATTTAGTAGGAGATGCCAAAAATGAGCTAATTAATCATCATAATTTTGCTGCTGATTATACTACACAGATGAAATTAATGATGAGTTCTAAGTTAGTACAGAAAGCTGTAGATTTATTACATAATAGTTATCCTAATTTGAGCGTTAATGATATTAAGGGTGATGGGGAAACTGGCAAACAAGCAGCTTTAGAAGTTAAAGTGCTGGGAGATATATCAGGGAGTAATGGTGTCTCTGGTCAAGTATTTGTAGTTTCTTTTAAAGACCGTGATCCTGTGAAAACTAAGCGGGTATTACAGGCTTTACAAAAGACATATCAAGATTATAATATTGAGCAAAGAAATCAACGTTTAAATCAAGGTTTGGCTTTTGTAAATACTCGTTTACCCAAAGTACAGAATGAAGTTTTAGCAGCAGAGAACAAGGTAGTAACTTTTCGCAAGAAATATAATTTAGTTGACCCAGCAATCCAAAGTAAAATTTTGCTGGAATCTTTAATAGATGTACAAAAACAACTGCAAAATACTCGGTCTCAGTTACAGGATGTAGAAACAAGATATAATAGTTTGCAACAGGCGATCGCTCTTTCCAGCCAAAATGCCCAACTAACAGCAAGATTGATGCAATCAAGCCGCTACCAGGCGTTAACTAATGAGTTAAAAAGAACAGAACAAGCCTTGGCTGAAGAACGTTTACGTTATAAAGATAGTTATCCCACAATTGTTAAACTCAAGCAAAAATACCAAATTCAATTATCCCTATTACAGCAAGAAATTACAGATCAAGAAAATACTGGTATTAATAATTCAGAACCGTTATTAGAAATTGACCAAAAATTAATAGATGAATTAAATCAATTAAAAATTATTGCTCAAAAACTAGCAGCTAATGAAAATAATCTAGTCAAGTCTGAGCAACAAATTAGCTCACAACTAAATAGCTACCCGGCTATCATAGCAGAATATAACCGCTTAGTTGCAGATGTACAAACCCATCGTAAAACTTTAGAACAACTGATACAAGTACAGCAATCTTTGGGAATGAAAATTACCCAAAGTGGTTTTGATTGGCAAGTTTTAGATGAACCAGATTTAGGAATTTATATTGGTAGTCGCAGATGGTTATTGATTTTAGGAGGTGTAATTGCTGGGCCAATTTTAGGAATAATAGCAGCTTTAATGCGGGAGTGTTTTAATCAGGCTGTTTTTTCAACTCAAGTTTTACAAAGTTTTACTAAACTACATTTATTAGGTGCAGTTCCCAAGTTGGAAAAACATAATTTCAAAACCAAAATCATGCAAATGTTGAGAAAATGGCGACATGGTAAACAACTCTCTTTGATAGAAAATCATAGTAAATTACCCAGCCATGAAAGTTTGGACATGATTTATCAGAATATGCACATTTTCCAGCATCCCACAGATTTTAAATCTGTAATGGTGACTTCAGCACTATCAGGAGAAGGAAAAACAACCTTAGCTTTAGGACTGGGAGCTAGTGCTGCTCACATGCATCAAAGAGTATTAGTAATTGATGCAAATTTGCGATATCCTAGCCTACACAAAATTCTAGAACTCTCTAATGATTGGGGATTATCTTTATTATTAGTTGATGAATTTAGTAGCGAATTACATAATTATGTCCAACCTATTCACCCCTCAATTGATATTTTGACTGCTGGACCAATACCTGAAGATACTGTAAGTTTATTGAGTTCAGAGCGTCTAAAGGAATTAATCAAATCCTTTGAAGAAATCTATGATTTGGTATTGATAGATGCTCCAGCCATTTTAAATACAGTTGATGCTAGACTGGTGGCCTCCTCTTGTAATGCAATTATTTTAGTTAGCAGAATGGGTCAAATCACACTCAACGAATTGAGTCAAGCAACAGAGATTTTGAGTAAATTAAATCTAATTGGAATTGTGGCTAATAATGTGTTGGGTGCTGGCAAAATATCCCCATCTACGGAACGGACAGGAAAAGTGAGATTGTACTAATTAAGGAAACTTTCTAGCTCAATGATCATTGATATATTCTTTTGGAG
>DATGXQ010000431.1:0-1727 GCA_035298905.1 Nostocaceae cyanobacterium
CCCCTCATGGTGGTATTGCTTACGGTGTCGATCGCTTAGTAATGTTGTTAGCTGGAGAAGAATCAATACGTGATGTAATTGCTTTTCCGAAGACACAACAAGCCCGTTGTTTACTAACAGATGCACCCTCAAAAGTGGACGACAAACAACTCAAAGAATTACACGTTGCTTCCACTTACAAACCCAAACCTTAACAACTTAAAAACAAACAGAGAATTACACATTTGTAAAGTTATTTGTGTTACCTCTTGCTTGGTAAATTTTAATTGTGTATTCTCTTTAGAGACGTGCCTAGTCGCGTCTCTATGTTTTTAGGGTAGAAAATGTCGATACCAGATTTTCAAACAATTATGCTTCCTTTACTTAAATATGCAAGCGATGGAAAAGAACATACATTAAGAGAAACTATTACCTATTTAGCTGATAAATTTAATCTAACTGAAGAAGAAAGAAAAGAATTATTACAAAGTGGACAACAAACAGTATTTGATAATCGGGTAGGATGGTCAAGAACTTATTTGAAAAAAGCTGGTTTACTGGAAACTCCCAAAAGAGGTTGTTTTAAAATTACTGACAGAGGAATAGAGGTATTAAAGCAATCTCCCCAGGAAATCAACGTTAAATTTCTCAAACAATTTCCAGAATTTATCCAATTTACAACAACTAAAAAAGATCATGATATCTCTGAAGATGAAATAATGGAAATTTCTGAAACTACCCCCCAAGAATCTATAGAATTTGGCTATCAGAAAATTAGGAAAGAATTAGAAATAGAATTATTGAATCGTGTTAAAACTTGCTCACCTGATTTTTTTGAAAGATTAGTAATAGATTTACTGGTAAAAATGGGTTATGGTGGTTCAAGACGTGATGCAGGTAAAGCCGTCGGTAAAAGTGGTGATGGTGGGATTGATGGAATTATTAAAGAAGATAAATTAGGCTTGGATATTGTTTATATTCAAGCTAAAAGATGGGATAATACTACTGTAGGTAGACCAGAAATTCAAAAATTTGCTGGTGCTTTGCAGGGATATAGAGCCAAAAAAGGTATTTTTATTACTACCTCTAAATTTTCTCAAGAAGCTAGGGATTATGTATCTAGAATAGATAGTAAAATCGTTTTAATTGATGGGCAAGAATTAGCTCAATTAATGATTGATAATAATATTGGTGTTTCCACTATTTCCATTTACGAAATAAAAAAAATAGATTCTGACTACTTTACAGATGAATAACACGGCAGTTTTCAACTAATTATAATAAAATTTATTTGTAGGGACATAGCACTGCTATGTCCTCCCCCACCGATAACACTTTTATTGATTTTATTGATAAATTTGCCAAAATATAATTAAGTCGCCTTTCTCCCACTCTCCTATGACTGACATCACCTTGACACAACCAACCCTATCATCAGAAGATTTAGAACTAGATATTTCTCATCTGGTGACAGAGGACGATGAACCAGTGGATAACCTACCGTCAGAGAAGCAACAACGACTACTTACAGAAACACTATACAGTTCTTGGGCTGGTGCAAAAAATAGCCAAGGTTTTCTTGTTGCTGCGAATGTGGGAATATTCACCACCACTAGAGAACCAGCCATAGTCCCAGATGTATTTTTAAGTTTAGATGTTAGACCGGCGGATGACTGGTGGGAAAAACGCCATCGTTCTTATTTTTTGTGGGAGTTTGGGAAACCACCAGAAGTAGTAGTAGAAATTGT
>DATGXQ010000432.1:0-7085 GCA_035298905.1 Nostocaceae cyanobacterium
CCTAGCCCAAAATGGATCTCGGAGATTACTATCGTGTATTAGGCTTAAGGTCGGGAGCTTCTTTTGCTGAAATTAAAGCCTCTTATCGGCGGCTAGTGCAGCAATATCACCCCGATATCAACCCGGATGATGCTAAAGCGAAAGATAAATTTATTGCTGTAACTGAAGCTTATAAATTCTTGCAAACTGTAGTACCACAAGAAGAAATTACTTCAAATGCACACCAGGCGCGTGTGAGTGAGTTTACTCCAGAAGTTAAACCTCAAGAACCAGCACCAAAAACCAGAAAAACAGCAGTTGCCCATCATCCACCAAAATTGGAAGAGATAGAACAGCGTTTGAAGTGGAAGACTTATGAGCAGTTGCAACGATTTTTACAGGCTAAACGTTTTCCTCAAGCGATCGCTCTAGCTGAAGCTTTATTGGCTCGTTTACCCGTTGATCCAGAAGTACGCCAATGGTTGGCGATCGCTTATCAAATGTGGGGACGCGCTCTCATTAATGAAAATCAATTACCTAAAGCTAAAATTTATCTTCACAAAGCTCTCAAAACAGATCCTTACAACAAAACTCTCAGAAATGAGGTACAGCGAGATTTTCAGCGTTTAGAATCAGCTATTTAAAATTCTACAGGCAATCTGAGCAATTTAAGTATTACCACTGTAAAAGTAGTAAAAAAATTAGTCTTTTTAAATGCGATGTAAGCAAATTCTTAGTATTCTAAATTTTTAGTGAAAAATAACATTAATCTTAGAGAAATCACAGTAATAGCACTTAATTTACTCCATTGTTCTCTGTTTGGGTAAAACCACGGTAGACATGGGTATCTCTAACTAGATATATTAGTATTCATGTACTAATAAAGGATTCAGCTAAACAATAAGGCAATTGCTGATGTTTTATCGTCTCGCGCTGGCCTCTAGCTTAATGCTAGCAAGTGCGTTCAGCGTAGCTGTGCCACTGGTACTAGTGCTAGATAATGCTGTTCTAGCTCAAAGTGCAGACATTCCATTTAATGGCACAGTACCCTTTCAAGCTAACTTTAACGGTACTAGCCCTGGTATTGCAGAACCCACTTTTACTGTTGGTTCTGATACTAATACCAACAGATATCAGTCAGTTACTCCCGCAATAGTGAATGTGCAGTCTAGTACCTCTGCAACCATCACTGTTACTCCTCCCCGACTTGTATCTGGCCCAAGTCCAGACCCAGCCGGAACATCCCGTACTGCGTTTGTTAGGTTTGGTTCTACAAGTTTTCGCAGTGATGTTAGCGGTGGGAGTGCAACTTTACCACCAGGTAATACCAGTTTAGAAGTAAGTATGTTGGTAGAGCGGCCAGTAGCTTTTACTCCTGGTAGTTATGTATACGCCGTGACTTTAACAGTCACACCGTAAAAACTGGTTTTGTTGTTGATTAGTTTTTGTAGTTACATTCTTCACACAAGGATTTACAAATGATTCGTCGTTCTTTGTTGGCTACTGCTTTGGTTCTAGCAGGTGGTGCTTTCATGGCTGAAGGTGCTTTTGCTCAAAGTGTTGATGTGAACTTTTCTGGTACTGTTCAAGGTCGTTGCAGCTTTGGTAATGTGACAAATGGTATCTTGGTGACAGATAGCCCTGGAACTCCCCAGGGTGCGTATAAACTAAATTCATTTTTACCCGGTGCTTCCGCAGGCCAAGTGACAGTTAACTGTAACCAACCTGCCAGCTTACAAGTATCAGCACCTATTCAAACAGCAGGCCCCACAGGAAACCGAGTTGGCGCATCCGTTAGTTCTCCCTATGGTGCAGTTAACACAGGCGATCCTGTTTTTATTCCCGGCTCTTCCAGTGGCCCTAACCCTCTGTATCTCAACCCAGGTTCTACACCACTATCTGTAAATTTAGCCGTAGAACCAAGTTTTAACAACTCTTATATTCAGCCTGGAAATTACGCTTACAAAGTTACTTTGACAGTCGCACCATAGTGGAAGACAGAAGACAGTGAGTAGGTTTTCTGTCTTCTGTCGGCTTTACTTTTGTTCTATCTTAAGTCATGAAAGGTAAAACCAAATGATTTCGCTCATTTGGTTTTATCTCAAAAGTATCAATACATTACAGGATTTTTTCATCAAAAATATGTTGCATCAAAATTGCTTATCTTTAGCGGCTGCTGGTGTTGGTTTATCTACTTTGATGTTATTTTCTCATCCGGCTAAAGCACAAATGAGCGTTTCACCGTTAATCATTGAAGCAAAAGCAGAACGGGGACAAGCTCAAGGGATGATTACTATTAGTAATACCAGTAATGCCCCAACACGTGTGCGGGTTTATGCGGAACCTTTTACTTATGACCGAGATAAGGGATTTACAACTTTACCTTCTAGTCCCAATGATTTAACTAAATATCTGCAATTTTCCCCCCGTGAGTTAACTATTAATCCGGGTGAAAGTCGGAGGGTGCGTTTGATTAGTCGTCTTGCTCCTAGTTTAACAGATGGGGAATATCGGGCGGTTGTTTTTAATGAAACTTTGACTGAAGGAAGAGATAGCGCAGGTAATAGTGTGGGTTTGGTGGCGAGAATTGGTGTAACTTTTTATGTGCGGAAGGGAAATATTGCACCAATGTTAAATGTAAGAAATGCTAGTTTTAATCCTGAAAGAAAGCAAATTCAAGTTTTAGTTAATAATAGTGGTCAGGCTACTGCGGTAACTGGTATCAATTGGACTTTACGCCAAGGTGAAAATGTGGTGAAAACGGGTAAAGTAGATGCTAGTGCTGTAATTGCAAATAGCGATCGCTATTTTTTATTAAGTTATCCTAATCAAGATAAAGACAGTTTAAAACCAGGAGAATATCAACTCAGTGGTGAGCTAACTTGGGGTGAGAATAATCAGAATAAAGTTCCTTTTAATGTTAATGTGTTAGTGGCTAAATAAACTATCTAAAAATTAATAGTTAAACGCAGATGGACGCAGATAAACGCGGATAAAAATTAACTCAGTTATAGTTGGATTTTTAGCTATACAGCAGATTCCAGGTAAATGAGGTACAAATTTTAGGAATAAAGCTTTATGCTAAGAGACTTTCAAGCCTGTTCCCCTCCGGGTTCGCCAGTCCCCCATCGTGACGGAGACCGCCTTGGCGCTAGCCTCTCCCTGCAGGAGAAGACGGGGGCTGGTCTCACCTGTTAAGAGTTTCCTGTTCCCTGCTGTAAGAGATTGTTGATTGTTGAGATTGAGATTAACAGAAGTTCAGAAATTATGCAAAAGCGGTTTTGGAATTATGGTGTTTACCTGTTAACCGCAATTATTTTTTTGAGTTTTACTTTTCCAGTCAAAGCAGATAACCAAAATACTACTAATTTATCAAATAGTCAGTTATCTGAACAAATGGGAGAATTTACAGTTTTTCCTGTGGGTTTAACTGTAAATAAACGCAGTGTAAATTCTGGTGTGTTAATTAGGGGAAAGGAAGATGGTTCTCAAGCAGTAAATTTTACTAATTGGTTAATACCTTATGATGCTGTAATTCAAGCTTTAAAGTTAAATATTACCACTTTACCAGATGGACAATTAGAAGCGCGATCGCCTGGGGTGGTAACTCGGATTGATCCCAAAAGTTTGCGGAATGATTCAGAGTTAGGTTTAGTTTTGAGTATTCAGGAATTAAAGAGTTTATTTGGAGTAGAGGCACAATTTGATATTAATGAATACGCTATTATTTTAGATGTTCCTTGGGCAAATCAAGCAAGTGATAATTTTTCCCAAACAGCAGCACCAATTCAACTCACAGGATTACCCCAAATTCATCCTAATGATTTTAGTGTAGCAGCAATTGAACAAAAGGTAACTGCTAGTGGTAGTGGAAATACATCTACAAATTATCGTGGTGAGTTAATTACAGTAGGGAGTGCTTTTGGTGGTTCTTGGTTTATTCGCACCAATCAACCTAATTTAGAAAATCAGAAAAGTTGGAATATTACTGAAGCGCAGTTTTTACGCCAAACTAACCAAAATGATTATTTTGTGGGTTCTCAACCAACTTTTTGGCAAAGTCAAGGAACAGGTGATTATTGGGGATTTACTTACATTCAACGTCAAGGATTTGTACCCCCACAGTTATTTAGTGGTGGTTTTGTTGATCCGCGTCAAAGATTGCAAGCATCAGCCGTGGGACGAACTATTGCAGGTGTAGCTGAACCGGGAACATTGGTAAGATTGGTACAAGGATTTGGCGATCGCCCCATTGCAGAAATTTTAGTCGATTCTTCTGGTGTGTATCGCTTTGAAAACGTTAAGACAGAGAATCAGTTTTTTGCTAACTACCGCATTTTATTATACCCCCAAGGTAGACTTACAGCCCAACCGGAAATTAGAGAAGCCACTTTCTCTACAGTCGCCGGACAGTTACCTGCTGGTGCTTCAGCTTGGATAGTTTCTGGGGGTGTACGCAGAGATTTTGCAGTAAATAGTCTTTTAGGTAACTTTTCCGATTTTCGTGGGGGAATAGCAGGACGCTGGGGTTTATCGGAAAGTTTAACTTTGGGTTTGGGGGGAATTTATGATCAATCACTGCAAGGTTTAGCAGAATTATTTTATCGTCCTAGCAACTTTCCTTTACAAATAGCGGCTTCTGCTTTGTTGGGTAATGAAGGGAACGTGAATGCAGATATCCGCTATGATCCTACACCTAACTTGAGTGCGGCATTTACCAGCGATCGCTTTTCTCAACGTTTTAATGGCAATTGGCGTATTTCTCGCAATTTGAGTTTATTTACTCAAACAGACTCCCGTGATGCTACTTCTGGTGGATTATTAATTAACTTCAGTGGTAAAGATGCCTATACTTTTGCTCGAATTAGTTATGATTCTAAGGAGCGTTGGCGATGGAATTTATTGCAAAGATTAGGAAAATTAGAACTGACTCAAAGAGGAAATGAAATTGGCACATTTTCCGAACTAATTTACCGATTATCAAAAAATAGCATCTTTGATTCAGGTCATGCTGTGCTGTTAAACTATGAAACCACTAATCAGAATCGTAGCGATAACTTATTTAATATTGGTTGGCGTTATCGTTCTCCAGCCAGGTCAATTGATGGTAACTTTGTCTGGGAAATACAATTGAGTTATGGGGTAGGTTCTCAAGGAAATGGGCTAATTGCTTCGGTGGGGACGACTATTCTACCAGGCTTACAATTACGTGGACGTTATCAAGGTGTTTCCCTCACTTCTGAACAAAGCAGTTTTAGTATAGATTTAGTATCTAGTTTAGGATTACAACAAGGGATTACAGCAGGCGATCGCCGTTCTGAATATTTTCGTACCCAAGGAGGTTTATTAATTCAACCTTTTTTGGATAGTAATAGTAATGGTAAACATGATGCTGGGGAGGAAATTTATACTACCAATCCAGAATCGTTAATCATTGTTAATAATCTTCCTCTGAAATCCTTTCAACCGGATATCAGAAGCGATCGCATTTTACTACGTTTGTTTCCTGGTATGTATCGCTTGGATATTGATCCATCAGGGTTTCCTCCTGATTGGCAATCCACTCAAGAAGGATTAGCCGTAGATATAATTGCGGGTAGCTATACATTAGTGGCTATTCCCTTTGTTCGTGCCTACACTATCACTGGTGTAATTACTGATGCTAAAGGTAATTCTATTGCTGGAGCAAGAGTGGAAGCCATCGATAAAGATCAGGGAATTCGCCGATTTTCTGTGACTAATGGAGCTGGAGTATATTATTTAGAAGGTTTAATTCAGGGGAATTATAACATAGAAATCAACAGCAAACCAGTTAGTAACTTAAAACTAGACTCATCCTCCGAACCGTTTCAAGAATTAAATTTACAACAGCAGTAGAGGAGAGGGGAGAGAAGAGAGGGGGGAGACACGGGGAGGGGAGAAGAAGAGAGGGGAGAGGGGAGACACGGGGAGGGGAGAAATAAGAGTCTTTTTCTGTCACCGCGTCACCGCGTCACCGCGTCACCGCGTCACCGTGTCTCTTTTTACCGCGTCCCCGCGTCTCCTCTGCCCCCCTGCTCCCCTGCCTCATCTGCTTCAATCAAAGGCTTTGGCGAAAATCCACTCCTACCAGGCGGAATCTCGCTAAAATGAGTACAAAAAGATTATGGGCATTCTAGAGGCAGTGCAGTACCTACCAGGATGTTTATTTAAATTAATTTAAGGAGTGAAAAGAGCAAATGACACAAGCGACTCAGCCTCAACAACGGGGAATTCTATTAACTGAAGCAGCATTACGCCAGGTGTTATCTCTCAGAGATAGACAAGGAAAAGATTTATGTTTACGGGTGGGAGTGCGTCAAGGTGGTTGCTCTGGTATGTCTTACATGATGGACTTTGAGGACACCAGTAAGATCACTCCCCAAGATGAAGTTTTTGACTATGATGGCTTTAAAATTGTGTGCGATCGCAAAAGTCTATTATATCTCTATGGACTTCAACTAGATTATATTGATGCCATGATCGGCGGTGGCTTTCAATTTACTAACCCCAATGCTAACCAAACCTGTGGTTGTGGCAAATCCTTTGGGGTGTAATATTGTCAATTGTCGGTGGTCAGTGGTTGAACAACTGACCACTAACCACTAATCAAAGACCAATGACTGGTAACTAATGACTAACACTGTAGAATCTTTATTTGATACAGGCTTAGAACGCTATAAAGCCGGAGAATCAGCCGAGACACTGATTCCTGTATTTAAAGAAGTATGCGATCGCGCCCCTAAAAGTGCTTCTGCTTGGATTTGTCTGGCTTGGTTATATCTGCTGGAAGGTAAGGGCAATTTAGCTCACAAAGCTGCTATGAGAGCAGTAAAGATTAACCCCCAAGACCCCCAAGGCAGAATTAATCTGGCCTTAGCTATGCTGGAAACCGGCCAAAAAGGTCTGCGGCAACACATTGAGTTTGCTTACCAGGTAATTCAACTTAACCAAGAATTGCGGGATGAGGTTAAGAATAGTATTGAAGATGGTTTAGCTAGAAAACCCGACTGGCAGAATTTAGTGAAAGTGAAAAACTGGCTGTTTGAGTAAGGCTGAGGGGAGACAAGGAGAGGGGAGACGCGGTG
>DATGXQ010000433.1:0-7485 GCA_035298905.1 Nostocaceae cyanobacterium
GCATTGGTGTCAGTTGCTCTGGGGGAATGAATCCGGGTACAACTGTTGACATTAACTGTCCAAAAACTAAAGTAATAATCGGGGCGATCGCTAAAACTGCACTAACACGAGAACCTTGCCAATGTACCAGTGATTCCGCAAAAGCACCATAGGCAATTAAGGTATTTATCCCACAAAAAAACAATACTCCTAAATGAAAACTCTCAAGACTAAAGAACACAGACATTAATTGAATAATTACCTCTGCGTTGGTAGGATCTGTGAGTACCAAACCTTGGACAAATAAAAAATAGTTACTTGCTCAACCGATAGCAGCGATCGCTAATAATTGCCAAGAAGAGGAACGTAATTGTTCAAGAGTTGGTAATTTTCTTTTCACTCCTAAATAAATCGCTTAAAGCTAAAGGTAGAACACCCCACATAAAAACAGTTACTAAGGATAAACCAAACCCTAAGCGCCAGCGTCCAGAAGTTTGATGCATCTCTAATCAGGAGTAAATACGGTGAGTTGGGCATATACAACAATTTTTACAAAATCAGTAGTTAACACCACTCACTTATTCAACTGTCCACTCGGATATCCGGTAAGTTTTCCAAATAACTCAGTTATCCAAGCGCTAAAACTGCCGTATCTCAATACACAAGCTGCCTAAAAGCCTTGCGACACAATAAGATGATAACTTAGTAGCCAAATTGTAACATTATATTAAATTTTTATCCCCCCAACCTGTAGATTTTGACCAAGTAGGGGGGACTAATATATTTTCTGAATAACTCGGCAAGTAATTACAGTAAAACTAAATCGGGAGGAATTAGAACTGTATCAATGAGGTGAATGTAACCGTTTTTAGCTTTCAGATCAAATTTTTTGAATTTGGCTTTACCAATTTCAATGTGATTTTTCTTAAACTTAATTTCTACTAACTTACCACCGTAAGTCTTAATTTTACCGGGTTTAATTTTCTTGTGATCAAACGATCCATAGAGGACGTGATAAGCCAAAATCTGCTGTAAGATTGGTCTGTTTTCTGGTTTTAGTAGTTTTTCTAGTGTACCTGGAGGTAAAGCAGCAAAGGCAGCATCAGAAGGTACAAACACTGTATAGGATGTTCTGGTACTAGAAAGAATTTCTACCAAGCCCGCAGTTCTAACTGCACTCACAAAAGTGTTACAGCCGCAGGTATTAGTTCTAGCTACTTCTACTAGTGTTCCTACAGTGGTGACGGTAGTAGTTGAAGTAGGGACAGGTATAACTTCTACACGCTTGGGCTTTTTAGCGAAAGTAGGAGTGTTGATTAACAAGGCAGAAGCAGCGATCGCTATCCCGGCTGTTTTTAGCAATGAGCGTGAAAATGCTTTCATGAGTATACACTCTAATAACTAAGGAAGAGATACAAAAAACTTTACAGTAATTAACAAAGTACTGCAACTACTAACACGGAAATTACTTGCTCAAGCTTAAATACTGGCAGCTTTTAATACAAGCTATTTACCATAAATCTTGACTGATTTTATACTTGTTAAGTTCCCCACCAATAAATAAATCGTGAAAATTCAGCTGATAGGGACGGGTTTGATAGATAAATTATCGGACTGTAGCAAAAATGATTTGCAAAAAGCACTCGTACAGCTTTCAGCAAAGAAAAACTAGAAATAGTCAACCATAGCTGGAGTAACACCTGTAAATATACTGCTTGCTGTAGCTAAAGCGGTTTCTGTCGCTTCTAGTTTACCTGCTAGTTGTAGTTGGTGGGGAGTAAATAAACCTGTATAAAGTGGTGCTAAACCGCTAATATCTGACTGTAAATCACCTCTACCACCATAAGTAACTTTACCCTGACCATGAGCTATAGTAAGTATAAATTTACCATGATTAGCACTGAGTAAATTATCTTGAACTGCTAAATGTAATTCTGCTTCAATTCCTAACGGATAACCGCGTAATTCTAAGGCTTTGACTAAATCAACTATCCGTAAAAACCAAGTTTTCTGACTGTTGATTTTAGCAGTGCCTTCTGGTAGTAATAATTTTAAGGTGTCATTAATAGGGCTTTTCCATTGCACCTTGTCAATCTGCGATCGATGATGATGCAAAAAAGCCCAAAAAGTTTTAGCAGCAGCAGTAGTTAATATTGCCCAATCTCTAATTGCTAAGATTGTACCATTAGAAGTACGCGCTTGCTCAAAAATCAGATAACCTTGGGGTTGTGCTGAACTACCGATTAAATAAGCATAAAGGACTGATTTATTAGCAGGAGTTTCAGTAATTAATTGCCAAATAATGGAATTTCTTTGTAAATATCCTTGACTACTTTTTGCTTGTTGTTGATAAAGGTCAATAAACACTTTTTGATTAATCAAATCTACACGTTGCACAGGTAAAAATTGCTCTTTTAGCTGAATAGTCTGAGTAGGAATTTCCCAAGTACAGAGATTACCTCCTTGTTCATAACCGACTTTTCTGTACAAAGGTTGTGTAGCTGGGTAGAGAACGGAAATCGGTATTTGTTTTGTATAAAGTTCTTGTAGTGCATATTGCAACAAACTTACAGCCGCACCAGTTCCCCGATATTCTGGGGCGATCGCTACAGACGCAATTCCCCCCATTGGTACAACCTGACCACCCCACCACTGACCCATATTCAGAATATCTAACCCACCAACAAGCTGCTGATTTTGACGCAGAACTCGAAAGACTTCTAAACCAACTTGGTTAATATAGGGTTCTTCTTCCCCTGGTGTACCGACAAAGCACTGTTCAAAAATATGCGCTAGTTGCTTAACTTCTTCTGCTTCAGTCAGTAGGTGATAAGTAAATTGAGTTGTCATAAACCTAGCTTTTAGCTATATTTAACTCGATATATTGCATACATTCCTCTTGGCAATTCGATCGCCGCAAGTGAAGTGGTTAGTAGTAATCATTTAAGCCTATAGAGTAGAATAGAGGCAATAAAATATAATTTACTATTTAATTACGTATAAAGACATAAAATTATTAATCATGAATTTACTTACAATAAAAGGGTGATAGCAAATATCACCCTACCTAAGTAATGCTTTTAATAAAGTGCTAAGAAAGACTTACAGTTTTACATCTGGAGGAAGTAGCACTTGGTTAATGACGTGAATGACACCGTTATTAGCTTTGACAGCCACTTTGGTAACTGTGTTTTTACTTAGTTTTGCAGTAGCATTTTAAATTTGTACTGTCACAGGGCTACCTTCAACGGTTTTGACTGCACCTGGTTTGATGTTTTTGGAATAAACTGCACCAGGAATAACATGATAGGTCAAAATTTTGATTAATTTACCTTTGTTTTCTGGTTTGAGCAGTTGCAAAATCTAGAAATTTTTTGAGTTGTCATCTTTAAGTTTGTAGCATCTGCAATAATTCTGGTTCACTTAACTGGGTGATTCCCAAAGATTGGGCTTTTTCTAGCTTAGAACCTGCATCAGCCCCCACAACTAAAAAGTCTGTTTTCTTACTTACTGAATCAGTAACTTTACCGCCAGCTTTCTGAATTAAAGCTTTTGCTTCATCCCGTTTAAGGGTAGGTAATGTGCCGGTAATCACAAAGGTTTTGCCAACAAACTGGGGATTTTCTGCACCTGCTGGCTTTGCTTCTTCGGTGTTGGCTAGTTGTAAACCGATGTCCCGTAAACGGGAAATGAGTTTTTCGTTAGCGTCATTATTAAACCATTGATACACAGATTGGGCGATTTCTGCACCTATCCCATAAACGCCTTCTATATCTGATTGTCTGGCTGTGGCTAACTGTTCAACGCTGGTAAATTTTTCGGTTAATAATTGGGCGTTGACGCTACCGACGTGGCGGATACCTAATCCATATAATACCCTAGACCAAGGTTGAGTTTTTGATTCAGCGATCGCCTTCACTAATTTCTCCGCCGATTTTTGACCCATTCTCTCTAATTCACATAACTTGTCTGTTGTCAAGTCATACAAATCTGCAACTGAACCGACAAAATGTTTATCTACCAGTTGATGAACCAGCTTTTCACCCATCCCCTTAATATCTAAAGCATCCCTACTCACCCAATGTTCAATTTCTCCCTTTAAAATGGCGGGACAGGAAGCATTTACACATCTGGTTACAGCTTCCCCTGACTCTCTCACCACCGGTTGACCACAGACGGGACAATGGGAAGGCATAATAAAAGGTTGAGTATCGGCGGGACGCAGTTCTTTAATTACCCGCACGACTTCGGGAATAATTTCCCCAGCTTTTCGCACGATGACAGTATCACCAATGCGGATATCTAATTGAGCGATGCGATCGCTATTATGTAAGGTAGCACGAGAAACTGTAGTCCCGGCTAATTGTACCGGACGCATTTCGGCTAAAGGTGTTAAAGCGCCTGTTCTTCCCACATTCACCGCAATATTTTCCACACGGGTAGGTGCTTCCTCTGCTGGATATTTTAGCGCCACAGCCCAGCGCGGAAACTTCTGGGTAAAACCTAACTGTTCCTGTAATTTGAAGGAATTTAATTTAATCACTACCCCATCAGTCATATAGGGTAAATTCAATCTTTCTGTATCCCAATATTGGTAATATTCCCCAACTTCTGCCAAAGAATTACACAATTTATGATTAGGATTAACCCGGAAACCTAATTTTTGCAATAATTCCAACGCATCCCATTGAGTATTAGCAATACTGGCATCATCCAAGCCCGGAATGTGTAAAGTATAAGCAAAGAAATCTAACCGACGTTTAGCGACAATACGCGGGTCTAACTGTCTGAGTGTACCAGCAGCAGCATTACGGGGGTTAGCAAAAACCTGTTCACCGGCTTTTTGTCTTTCTTCGTTGATTTGTTTAAACACATCCAACGGTAGAAAAGTTTCTCCCCGCACTTCAATTTTTTCAATATTTTCTAGACCATCAAAATTTAATCTGAGGGGAACTGAACGAATAGTTTTGACATTTTGGGTAATATCTTCACCTGTTACCCCATCTCCCCTAGTCGCACCCCTAACCAAAACGCCATTTTGGTAAGTTAAAGCTAAAGCAGCACCATCAATTTTTAATTCTGCCACATATCCAATTTCTCCAAAAGGATACTGTGGGTTTAAATTTCTTCTCCAGCGTTGATCCCATCCTTGCAATTCTTCTAGATTAAAGGCATTCTCTAAACTGTATAGGGGGATATTGTGACGAACCGATGTAAAATGTGTTGCAGGTCTTTCTCCAATCCGTTGAGTAGGACTATCAGGAGTAATTAATTCTGGATACTTGGCTTCTAGTTGTTGTAGTTCTCGATATAGCTGATCATAGACAGGATCTTCCATGATCGGGTTATCTAGAACATAATAGGCATAACTGGCTTGTTGCAACAACCGCCGTAATTCTTCTATACGCTTGGCTTCGGACTGAGTTTCTAGCATTAGACCAATAGGAAAATTCTGAGGCTATGGAAAAAAATAACTCCTTTTTCCAGATTACTCGCTTTGTTCCTCTTCGTCTTCATCAATGGGGTGAGTTCAAAACAGATGGCTAAAACTCTCACAGGTACAGCACCTATTATTATCGCTCATCGGGGGGCGAGTGGTTATCGTCCTGAACATACTTTAGCAGCTTATGAGTTAGCTATAGCCTCCGGTGCTGATTATATTGAACCAGATTTAGTTTCTACCAAAGACGGGGTTTTAATTGCACGTCACGAAAATGAAATCTCCCAAACAACTGATGTTGAACTACATCCAGAGTTTGCACATTTAAAAACTACTAAAATCATTGATGGGGAAGTTAAAACAGGTTGGTTTACTGAAGATTTTACCCTATCTGAAATCAAAACCTTAACAGCTAAAGAAAGAATCCCCGAAATTCGTCCCCAAAATACTATTTATAATGGTAAGTTGGCAATTCCTACACTCCAAGAAATCATTGATTTAGCTAAATCTAAAAGTGCAGAACTAGGAAGAAACATCGGTATTTATCCAGAAACCAAGCATCCAAGCTATTTTCAATCAATTGGCTTACCTTTAGAAGATAATTTACTAACAATTTTACAGAAAAATAGTTATCAGGGAAAAAATGCACCCGTCTTTATTCAATCTTTTGAAGTTAATAACCTAAAGGAATTAGCTAAAAAAACGGATTTACCTTTAGTCCAATTAATTAATCATATTGGTCAACCATTTGATTTTATTCAAAATAAAGATTTTCGCACATATCAAGATTTAATTAGTCCAACTGGTTTACAAGAAGTTTCCCAATATGCTCAAGCAATTGGAGTACATAAAAATTTGGTCATTCCTAGAGATAAGAACGATATTTTACTCTCACCTACATCTTTAGTTGAAAACGCTCATGCTGCTAATTTGCTAGTTCATGTTTGGACTTTTCGCAATGAAAATATATTTTTACCTAGCGACTTACAAGGAAATCCTCAACAAGAATATGAACTATTTTTTAAATTGGGGATAGATGGCGTTTTTAGCGATTTTCCTGACGTAGCGATCAATATACGCCATCGCTTATTTTACTAATGTCAATCTTCTTGATTTGAAAGATTTATTCAGTTCAAAATCAAGTTGTCTGCTTTTATTAACGACAGCCTGAAGACATCTTTCATCTGGGTAAACCTTTAAGCCAAATTGTTCTAGATTTGCTTGGCTGAAGGATTCTTTGAGAATAATTGTAAATGGATATCGTCGGAAAACTACCGCTTTTCCCTGAGATAAAAGCATTCTCGCATGACTAATACGTAAAGGGGATAACGGTTGTTGATCCGCATCTAAAAGCAGGACTTTAGACATTCTTTAAACTCCCTTTAAACTCCCAAAAAGCAAGACATAAAGAAAATACGAGAGTATAGAGAAAGACTCTAGTACTCTCTGTGCGACCGCCTATTTAGCTGTGATATCAGCAGCTATAAACTACAGCCTTCTCAAACTCCACTAAGTCGCTCGAATAACTGTAGAATATAGCCTGAGTCAAAAGTATCACAGTCTAATCTAAAAAGCAAGTCGATTTTTTCTAAGAAAATTTGCAGCCCAGATATTGTAATTTTTGGGCTTTTGGGTATAAAATACGGTAAATCGACCAATTTAGCGATATTTAGGTAAAAATCAACTATTTGTAGTGAGCAGTCACTGTCTAAAAAGCCGATGATTGGAAAATACAGTAGGGAACAGGGAACAGGGAACAGGGAACAGGGAACAGGGTTGAAAGTCTTTTAGCATCAGGCTTTGTTCTAAAAATTTGTATCTCATTTATCTGAAATCTGCTGTAGCAGTAAATCAATTATTGCTAAATTTCGGTAATTGTAAATAATTATTATTACATTTGATTTTATGTAAATGAATAGAAGATTGTAAATAAATATAAGATAGCTTGTTAGTGAGAGGTAAAAAAGCAATCACAGTTCTAGCGATCGCTTTATTTTTACACCTCACGATTGCATCTTACATTTAATGACATCCACCCAATTTTTAAATTGTTTATCCATTTATTT
>DATGXQ010000434.1:0-2455 GCA_035298905.1 Nostocaceae cyanobacterium
ACCACCCATCCACACATACAGGAGTCCGCACACCAATGACTGACACTCCCCGCAATTATAAAACAGCACTTCAACAGACAATTACCTGGGAACACTGCAAAGCTGCCCAAAACCAGGTGGAAAGAGCATTACAAGGCATGAAAACATCCAGCACTCTCAGCAACGAAGAATTAGTGGGAATACTCAGACAGGCAAGAAAACATCTTGATGAGGCGATCGCTCATCTCAGCCAGTCTTAGAGGGGGACACGGAGACGCGGGGACGCGGGGACACGGAGACGCGGGGACGCGGGGACACGGAGACGCGGGGACACGGAGACACGGGGACAGAAAAAGACTCTTATTTCTCCCCTCACCCCTCCCCGTGTCTCCCCTCTTCTTCTCCCCTCTCTTCCTCATCCCCCTCATCTCTCATCTTCTAACTCTTGGCCTTTTGATACTTACCAGGATACTTACGCTGGAAATATCCCTCCATAATTTCTAAAACCATTGGTCCAGCAACGCTACCACCACCACCACCAGAATGTTCCGCAAAGGCTACCACGAGAATTTCTGGTTTATCAGCAGGTGCATAACCACCAAACCAAGCATGATTTTGTTTTACCCCTTGTTTCCAGGCTTCTGCTGTGCCAGTCTTCCCAGCCATCGGCGGAATCGAGGGCTTATTCAAAGCTTTAGCCGTCCCTTCAGTGATTACCTTGCGTAGTCCCTCCCGCAGAACTTTAATAGTTTCTGGCTTCATATTTAAAGATGTGCGCCATTTTTTGGCATCTTGATTATCTTTGAGTAGATGGGGTTGTACTCGATAACCACCATTAGCCGGCACAGCAAACATGACCGCCACCTGTAGCGGTGTGGTTTGTAATGCACCTTGGCCAATGGACATATTAATGGTGTCGCCTACTGTCCAATCCCGCTTAAAAACTTTCTGCTTCCAAACTTCGTCAGGAACTAAACCTTTTGCTTCTTCAGAAGTAAATTCAAAGCCAGTTTTTTGCCCAAATCCATATTTGCGAGTCCATTCAATCAATGTCGGCCCGCCTACTCTGCGTCCCACTTGATAAAAGAAAGTGTCGCTACTCCACTGCATCGCCCCAACAAAACCCAAAGGCCCAAAACCGGCATGATTCCATTCACCAAATCTTGTGCCACCAATGTTCAAAGAACCATAAGTTTGGAGAATTGTACTAGGAGAAAACTTACCTGATTCTAGTCCAGCAGTAGTGGTCACGATTTTAAAAGTGCTGGCGGGAGGAAAAGCACTCAAGGCACGATTGACTAAAGGATGTTCAGAACCTTGGACACTTTCCCAGTCTTTTTGCGATAGCTTTTGTTTAGAAAAGATATTCGGGTCATAGGTGGGATGAGAAACCATCGCTAACACTGACCCATCTCTAGGGTCAAGGGCAACGATCGCGCCATTACGATTTCCCAAAGCTTTAGTAGCAGCTTTTTGTAAATCTAAATCTATAGTTAAATGCAGATCGTTTCCGGCTTTGGCTTGTTTTTCTCCTAAAACCCGCAGTGGTCTACCACTTCCATCTACTTCTACCTGCTGACCACCCCATTCACCCCGTAACTGTTTCTCATGGGCTTTTTCTACGCCCATCTGACCAATGACATCCCCTAGCCGATAGCCTTCTGACTTACGTTTTTGCAACTGTTCGGCAGTTAGCTCGCGGGTATAACCTAGAACGTGAGCTAGTTCCTTTCCTTGAGGATAATAGCGCACTGCTTCTGTATGAATTTCTACCCCTGGCAACTCATTGGCATATTCCTTTAAAGCTGTGATTTGGGCATCATCCAAATTGCGAGCAATTCTAATTAAAGAAGAAGAATTAGCCCCTGCTTGTTGTAGCAGCTTTTCCATATCTGCTTGAGGAATTTCCAGAATTTGTGCCAAACGCGGACCCACAATCGACCAAGTAGGCTTAGTATGCGCCATTGGCCACAAATAAACCGATCGCGGATAGCGTGTACTGGCTAAAAGCTTACCATTGCGGTCAAAGATATTACCCCGTTCTGGTTGTTTAGGAATTAGGCGAATCCGGTTTGACTCAGCGCGGCGACGGTGGTTTGAACCTTCTACAATTTGTAAGTAAGCTAGTCGGGTGCTAATTCCCGATAGCATAAATAGAGTAAATATAATTAAAAATATGGGTTGAAAATTGCGTCCCACGGTGCGCGTATTTTTTTGGTTGCTCAGTGGTGGGGGTTGTAATAAGGTCATATGGCAAAGAATAGCGGGAAATAATTCATAGCTCTCTACAGTCCTATTCAACTCCTACCAAGAATTGGGCAGATGAGCAACTATAAAATTATATTCCTATTCAATTGAAGTTAATCAATAAAATTTACTCATGAATTATATTTAATCTATTAATTATTTTTAATATTAATTTAAGTAGGACATTAGGCAGAGGGCAGGGGGACGCGGGGACGCGGTGAAAAGAGAC
>DATGXQ010000435.1:0-6267 GCA_035298905.1 Nostocaceae cyanobacterium
ACGGCGAGTGTAGCCAAGTGGTTAAGGCAGTGGATTGTGGTTCCACCACTCGTGGGTTCGAGTCCCATCGTTCGCCCTGATAATTTAACTAAACAGTTTTAACGTCAGAATTAAGGGAAGCAGGCGTAAGTAATCTGCTTCCCTACTTGCTTTCACCCACTTCTAATACTAAAACAACCCCAGTAAGAAGATTACAGTCAAGCCACAGAAGATCAAAAAGGAGGTAATTATGATGTTACCTACACTGTGGTCACTAGATGGTAATTTTTGGATATTACTAGCCATAGTTATCGACCCATTGTTTATGACCTTCACCGCAATTATAGCTATGCACAATACAGATTGTTTTTCAGCAATAGAAAATGTGATATTAGTTTACTTAAGTTAAGATTTGTATTATTTTTACCAACAAAAAGTATTAATTGAGATACAGCAGATTGCAATTGAATAAGGTAAGCTGTCAAAACTCTCTCCACCAAGTGGCTTTCACTCCTGACCTGTCAATTTTGGATTTGGAATTGTGGATTTTAGATAGTTCCATCCAAACTCTAAAATCTAAAATTATTCTGACTCCTGAATTCTGACTCCTGAATTCTGACTCCTGAATTCTGACTCCTGAATTCTGACTCCTGAATTCTGACTCCTGACTCCTGAATTCTGACTCCTGAATTCTGACTCCTGACTCCTGACTTCTGACTCCTGACTCCTGAATTCTGACTCCTGAATTCTGACTCCTGAATTCTGACTCCTGACTCCTGACTCCTGACTCCTGACTCCTGACTCCGTGAGGGGTGAGACCACTCGCTAATTTAGCAACAAAACCCCTTATCATACTATACTTAAGTTATTACAGTAATCATACTCAAGAATTAAGAATCTAAATTAATTAAAGCTTATTTCCATCTTAACCTTGAGTTAAAGGTTCTAGTGAACTGAAATAATTTGGTTGATTCTGAGTACAAATTTTTGATGAAATTAATACTAAGAAGCCAAGAATTACAAAAATATTTATGAACCTGTATTTACAGCTAAAACATTAATGAATATAATCGACTCTAGAGAATTGTCAGTTATGGAAAAATCTTGAATACAGATTAATTTTATTCCTCTGAGAGGACATCTATAATAGAGCATGGAATACTTGCTATCTCAAGATTTATCCATTTAATCAGTATTAAAAAAACACTTACAATTCAATAGATGCAAGGCGTTAAAGCTTACTAATATTTATTTAATAGCTCTCTGATAATGAACTTTAACTAACGCTGTAATTTTTTCAGAACTAGAAAAACTATGAAATGGACTCGTTCTCAGCAAACTGCTCTTTTGCTTAAACCATCACTGGCCATTATTTCCCTATTGTGCATTGGTATGTTTACAGTCGGTTGCACAAAAACATGGACTAATAATTCTGCGAATAGCACAATGCCTACAACTGAAACTGCAAAAGTCGAGCCGTTGCGAGTAGCAGTAATTCCTTGGCAGAGTGCAGAGGAACAACAGAAGAAACTGCAACCCTTAACAGATTACTTTCAAAAGAGTCTCAACCGTCCGGTCAAATTTCAAATTACAAAAAACTATGAAACTGCTGTGGATTTATTGGCAACAGAAAAAGTAGATATGGGTTATTTAGGAGCTTTAAGCTACGTTCAGTGTCATGAGCGCAATCCAAATATTCGGCCTTTGGCTATGCCGATCGAGCAAAAAACAGGCAGACCTTGGTACACTGGGGTGATAGTTGCTAAGTCTGATCAGGGAATCCAGTCATTGGAGGATTTAAAAGGTAAACGCTTTGCTTTTGTTAGCCCCTCTTCAACTTCTGGTTTTCTGATGCAGATGATGGCACTTAAGAAGAAGGGTATTGAGCCAACAAGAGACTTTAAGACCATTCGTTATTCACTTAGTCATAACAAAGTAGAAGCGGATCTGATCAATGGAGTAGTTGACGCGATCGCTGTTGATAAACTTTCTTTGCTCCGCAGTCAAGAAGCAGGTAAACTGCCCGCCAAAAATTACAAAATTATCTGGGAGTCCGAACCTATTCCTATGGCCCCAATCGTCATCAATACCAAAAAGTTTTCACCCCAAACAGTCAACCAAATCCGCCAAGCTTTAATTGATGCTCCTATCGGTCTTTTAGATATGAGTGGTTCTCAATCTGCTGGCTATACTTTAGCCCAAGATGCAGACTTTGACCAAATTCGGCAGATTTACAACGAACTCAAATCAATAGAGATACCTGCCAAATGAAAATCTTGAAAAGGTTTATTCGATCAACATTGATTTCTGTAGGATTTGTAGTTGTCTTAATGGGAGGTAGTAGCATACTGATCAGACAAATCGACAATTCGGTTTCTCACAGCCGCGATCGCACTAATCAGGCTGTCCGTACTACCCAAAAACTCCAACTGGCTTTAGAAGAAGAAATATCTGCCCTCAAAGATTATCTGTTATTCGATCGCAATACTAGAGATATAGCCAAGTTTGAACAAGCAAAGTTAAACTTTATCAACAACTTGGCAGAAATAGAACGGTTATTACCAACAGCAAAGCAAACTACAATTGTCCATCGTCGTCATCAGTTCCTGGTACGTTTAGCTAATGAGTTAAAAAATCAGACAGGTTCTTATGCTCTAGCTCAAAGAAACCAGGACGTTAAAGCCATCAATTCATTTCATCAAGATATTCTGCTATTCGTCAATCTGCTAGTTCAGAACGTACAGCAACAAGATATAAAAACCCATGAAGCGGCCAAACAATTTAAACAGATTGCTACCATTATTACTTACAGTTTGATTGGAGCAGTATTACTGATTTTTATTGCCCAATTTGCATTGACCCTACTCCCAGTCATTCGCTCGATTCAAGAACTAGAAATAGGGGCAATGAAACTAGGTGCAGGAGATTTAACGTACCGTTTGCAGATTAATACTGATGATGAAATTGAGCAATTAGCACTGGCATTCAATCAAATGGCGAATAAATTAGCAGATTCCTATGCTTCCCTGGAACAAAAACGCCAAGCCGCCGACATTGCTAACCAAGCCAAGAGTGAGTTTTTAGCAAACATGAGCCACGAACTCCGCACCCCTCTAAATGGTATTCTTGGCTATACTCAAATCTTGAATCGTTCCCCAGGCTTGGGAGAAAAAGAGCGTAAAGGCATCAATATTATTCACCAATGTGGCTCTCATTTATTAACCCTAATTAATGACATTCTTGACCTTTCTAAAATCGAAGCCAGGAAAATAGAATTACAACCCCAGGCTATTCACTTGCTATCTTTTTTACAAGGAATTGCCGAGATTGTCCGCATTCGGGCAGAACAAAAAGGTATCACTTTTGTTTACTTACCAGATGAAAAATTACCAGCAGGATTGGAAGTAGATGATAAGCGGTTGCGGCAAGTCTTAATTAATATGCTGGGCAATGCGATCAAATTTACAGACAAAGGAAAGGTAATTTTTAAAGTTGATCAAGTTGAAAAGCAACAATTATCAACACCTATTGAAGAAAATACATCTGTTTTATCACCGGAAATTATTACCATTTGTTTCCAAGTAATTGATACAGGAATTGGCATGAGTCCTGAATCATTAAACAAAATATTTTTACCTTTTGAGCAAGTTAGTGATGGCAAAAGACAAGCAGAAGGCACAGGATTAGGACTAGCTATCAGTCAAAAAATTGTCAGTTTAATGGGGAGTGAAATCAAAGTAGAGAGTCAATTAGGAGTTGGTAGTAAGTTTTATTTCCAAGTCGATTTTCCCCTATCAACAGAGTGGCAACAAGCCGCCATGACGACTACCGGACAGAAATTAATAGGATATCAAGGCGAGAGACAAACAATTTTAGTAGTTGATGATAAATGGGAAAACCGCTCTGTAATTGTCAACTTACTAGAAATTCTAGATTTTGTGGTAGTAGAGGCAGAAAATGGTGAAAAAGGATTAGCTTTAGCTAACCAAATCAAACCTAATTTAATTATTACTGATATTTTAATGCCCGTGATGAATGGATATGAGTTTTTAGCAAAACTTAGACAGTCTTCATCATTGCAGACAATCCCTGTGATTGTTTCATCGGCTTCGGTTTCCTCAATGGATCAGCAAAAAAGTTTAGATGCCGGTGGGAACGATTTCTTAAGCAAGCCAGTTGAAGTTGAGGAATTGTTTAAACTTTTAGAAAAATATTTAGATATTTCCTGGATATACAACCCCATTGATGATAATAACTCATCTGTTGAACCAGTAGTTAATAAGGTTAATAACCAACCTCCAAACACTAATCAGGAAATGTTAATTCCTAACCAAGAGGAATTAGAACGTATGTTGGAACTAACTCAACAGGGTAGGTTGAAAAAACTCACAGAACTTTTACAAAACCTTGAAAAGAATAATTCCTCATACAGTCGTTATATTGCCCAGATTACTACACTTATTCAGCAATTCCAAATAGAGAAAATTGAAGAGTTAATCCTACAATCCATATCCGCATTAGGAAAACAAAAGGGAGATACAGATGAAGAACCTTGACATAAACAAACTAGAAGTGAAAAACATCGATTTGATGTTAATGGTAGATAATGTTCTAGAAGAAAGTAAAAACAATCAGCATATATTCACCCAAGACAATGATTTAATTTTAGTAGTTGATGATACTCCGGCTAATTTAGTAGTGATTTCTGAGGCATTGGGTGATGCAGGATTTGAAGTGGCGATCGCTACGGATGGAGAACGAGCAATTAAACAGGCAGAACGCAGTTTACCAAGTTTAATTCTGTTAGATGTGATGATGCCGGGAATGGATGGGTTTGAAACTTGCCGCCGCCTGAAAGCATCAACTATCACCGCAGAAATCCCCATCATTTTTATGACTGCCCTCTCTGACAGCACCGATAAAGTTCAGGGTTTTAATTTGGGTGCAGTTGATTATGTAACAAAACCTTTTCAAGAAGCTGAACTGATTGCCCGTGTCAAAACTCACTTGAGATTATACCATCTCAACAAAAATTTAGAGATGCAAGTTTCCCATCGGACAGCAGAATTAATGGCTGCTTTAAAACGAATGGAACAGTCACAGATGCAGCTAGTGCAATCAGAAAAAATGGCTACACTAGGACAATTAGTAGCCGGTGTTGCCCATGAAATTAATAACCCAGTTAACTTTATTTATGGCAACCTTTCTTATGTAGACGAATATACTCAATCTTTACTCGGCTTTTTAGAATTGTATCAAAAGCACTACCCTAATCCAGACAGTGAAATTCAAGCACAAGCCAAAGAAATTGACCTGGAATTTTTACAGGAAGATATGTCAAAAATCATTTCTTCGCTGAAAATGGGTGCTGAACGCATTCGCCAAATTGTACTATCGCTACGCAACTTCTCCCGGCTGGATGAAGCCCACTGCAAAGCTATTGATATTCATGATGGTTTAGAAAACACAATATTAATTTTGCAACATCGCTGGAAAGCTAAACCAGATTCTCCCGGAATTGAAGTAATTCGTGAATATGGCAAATTACCATTAGTAGAATGTTATCCGGGATTGCTCAATCAGGTATTTATGAATCTCTTAGCCAATGCGATTGATGCTTTAGAAGAAGTTAATCTTAAGCGCAGATTTGAAAATATCGACAGAGAACCTTGTCGAATTACTATTCGCACCTCATTTATTGAAGGGAATAAAATTGAGCTAGTGATTAGTGACAATGGGCCAGGCATACCCCAGGAAATACAAAAACGCATTTTCGACCCATTCTTTACTACCAAAGCCGTTGGTAAAGGTACAGGATTAGGTTTATCCATTAGTTATCAAATTATTCAAGAACAACATGGTGGAACCTTAAAATGCGTTTCTAAACCCGGAGAAGGAACACAATTTATCATTCACATTCCTACTCAACAACAAGTTTAGCCCTTAGTAATTATTCCCAACTCCTTGCTTGACTACCAAAATTTTTCAGATGCGTTAGGGCAAGTAAAAATTAATCGCGTCATCATGAAATAAACGGTGCATTAGCTACCCAAAAATTACTTTTAAGTGTATGTAGTCTGTGAGTTTATATCCATAATCATCACGCCAATTTGTACTGACAACTTCGACAATTAATTGAATTAATCCACTTTTGGTAATAGTTGAATATTTTTACCAAAGCGGTTCTGCTGCCAGTTTATATTTATTGACTACCATCAATTTTTCAGATTATCTCTACAGCAGGGAACAGGGAACAGGGAACGGGGAACAGAGTGGAAAGTCTCTTAG